>NZ_JAHRFA010000035.1:0-53449 GCF_020883045.1 Microcoleus sp. CAWBG58
TCTAGTTTGTACTCGTAGGTCATGTTTAGCATATCTCTATGATAGCTTATCTAGGGCTAAGATGGTAGATAGAAATGGCATAGTGCAATAATTAAAAAATTAAAGCCGTCCTAGAAGGACGGGGCTGTAGACCCAATTTCTTGGTAAAAAATCATGAGCGCACAACCCAAAGGCCGCCTAGTTTGGAATCACTCTACTCACCTTCAAGGTTTGATACCAATTTTAGAGCGCCTGACTCTCAGAATGGGCATTCAAACCGTTACCCCAGGCGTCATTAACAAAGTTAAAGGACACATCCCCCACATGACATTAAGAGTGTCAGTACCCATTCGCGGGGGATTTAAAATCATTGCCAGACATGGCAAAACCGTACAAGAAGTCTTTATATTAACCACTCTCACACAAAGGGACTTGGAAGAGACGATCGCCCAAACCCTAGCAAAGTAACAATCTTTCCTTAGCAAGCAAAGCCCGCGCTCTAACTGCCAAAGTTTCATCGCTTTGAGCTATTTCCTCAAGTTTTGCCGAAACTTCCGCCAACCAATCGGGTTTAACAGTCGCAGCACCAGCCAAAGCTTGCAAACCTCCCGCCGCTGCGTAGCGAACCACCCATTCCGGATCTCGGGACGCTTGCAGCAGCGTTTTCACAGTGCGAAGTTGAGCATCTGCAATTTTTGGTGGTGGCATAAGTTCCCAGGAAATCGTCCCCAAACCCCTAGCCGCCGCCCGCCGCACGCTCAAAGCAAAGTCATTCGCCGCCGCATCGAGCAAAATCTCTAAACCTCTGGGATCGCCAATTCCAGCCAAAGCCCGAACAGCCCAAGCTCTCGCTCCGTAATTGTAGCCGTCAAGCTGTTCTAGCAGCGGCAGCACCGCAGGTTCTCCGAGTTGAATTAGTCCGTCAACGGCGGCCACGGCGGCACCTGGGTTGTTGTAGCCGAGGACTGTTATTAAGGTAGGAATTGCTTCTTTTGAGCAAGCTGCTGCCAGTGCTTTGACTGCGTTTAACAAGCCTTCGGAAGAATCTGCTTGTTCGACGGCGCGAATTAGTTCTAATGCCATTTATTTATAGTATTTACAACTGGTTTACAAACAATTTGAGGTTTGAGATTGCTAATTTTAAGAATATATGACTTATGCACGAATAGCCAGAAATCCTTTCTTTTTTCGAGAATCATTCGCTGTAATCCGTAGATTATATAAAAAAGCAGATTTCTTTGGTCTTGATTTGTAAGTCCTGGAATATTGTAGATAGATTCAAAACATCTTAAAGTCGCGCTATCATCTCAGTGCGAGAACAAACATTGAGTTTTCGGAACATCCGTTTGAGAGCTTGTTTGACAGAATTCTGCGTAATCCACAGCGCTGCCCCAATTTCTGCATTGGTTAATCCCCGCGCTACCAATTCAGCAATTTGTAGCTCTCGCGCTGTCAAAAGACTTGCTAAGGGCGAATTAAGTTCGATAGATCGCAGTTTTAACGTTGCCAGACTTGCGGATAAATGAAGGCACAAAGCACCCAAGTTAGCAATTTCTTCCGCACCAAATGCAGGATTGTCACCCACGCGAGCAAAATTAACTGTACCGATGAGGCGACCTCCGCCGACAATTGGCCCGGTCATAATATGCTCGTGGTCATAGTAGGCACAACAGCCCTGGTAAAGTTCGCACTGCTTCCAACCGCCTGATGGTAGAACCATTTCTTCGTGAGCGGGAGCGTGACGCAGGGCGACGTAGCGCAGCACCGGATCGACGGCTCGACCGACTGTTTCGTAGCGCTCTAAAAAAGCACTAACATTGGGTACGCCGCAAACATCAATCTCAGCAATGCCGGAATGCTCGCTCAGGAAAGAAATGCCCCAACGCTGCGCTCCAAAATGCTCCCCAACTCCATCGATAAACCGGAGTCGGAGCTCGCTCTCGTCGCGAGCGCGGGCGATCGCATCAAATAACGAATAAAGAGAATTAGCCATTTATAGCTTCAAAGTGTACCCACTTGGGGACTGTGCAATTTTTAGATTACTTCATACCATAATTCATAGCAAAAGATTCAATAATTTGAAAAATGACAACTCAACCAAAATATCATATTGGCTTGGTGATTTTTCCTGGCATGACGCAACTCGATATGACCGGCCCTCACCAGGTATTTTCGATGATGCCTGATACTCGCGTTTTGTTGTTGTGGAAGAGTCTCGAACCAGTGACAAGTAACGAGGGAATGACGATTTTGCCCACTACTACTTTCAATGACTGTCCCGCTTTAGATGTTTTGTGCGTTCCCGGTGGCGCGATCGGACAGGTGGAAATGATGCAAGATACGGAGGTACTGGATTTTCTGCGCCAACAGGGCAAAACAGCAAAATATGTCACCTCTGTTTGTACGGGTTCTTTAATTTTAGCTGCTGCTGGACTGCTTCAAGGATACCGTGCTGCTTGCCATTGGGCATTTCGGGAGCAGCTAGCAATGCTGGGCGTTGAAGTTGGAACCGAGAGAGTTGTTGTCGATCGCGATCGAATTACAGGAGGTGGCGTAACTGCTGGAATCGATTTCGGATTGGTCCTTGCCGACAAGCTCTGCGGCGAGGAAACCGCCAAAATGATTCAGTTAATTTTAGAGTACCATCCCGCGCCGCCTTTTAATGCTGGTTCTCCCGAAAGTGCTGGAGAGATTTTAGTTGAAAAAGTGCATAAATTTGGGGAACAGCTAATAGAAGCATCCCTGGCTGTTACGAAGCAAACAGCACTCCGATTGGGTATTAGTGGTTAAGTTAATCGTGTGCTGAGCTCTTTACAAAAGGCTATCCATTAAATTCATCACTTCGATCGCTTCATCTGACAAAGATAGAGATGATTCTTGATTGAGGTGATGCTCCAAAACTCCTTTGAGCGCAATCAATTTCATGCTATTTTCTGCTAAAGTTTCCGCAATAGCTGGCGCTGCGGGTAAATAGCCGATCGCCCCCAAGTCCATTAATGCCGATCGCCTCAACTGCAAATTATCCCCATTCAAAGCAGTTACCAACCGATCTCCGTAAATGCGATCGCCAGTCAACTGATACATCGCCCGCGCCGCAGCGTACTGCACCCGCTCCACAGGATGCTCTAAAAAAGGTGAAATTAGCGGTATTGCCTCTGTTGCGTACAGCGTACCCAAAGCTTCAATTACCGAGTCGTAAGGCTGCACGAGGTGCGATTTGCCCGGGACTCGCAGGGCTACAGCTACGCCCCCATCTAAGAGTTTGATCAGCGGTGGAATCGAATCGCGATCGCCCAGCATTTCTAAAGCTTGAGCCGCCGCTTCCCGCACGTAATAATCAGCGCATTCCAAACAGCGAGTCAGGGCAGGCAAAGCTTGTTTATCGCCCAATTTTCCCAGAGCTCGTGCCGCATTTCGCAGTAGGGAATAGTCGCCGATTTTTGTCTGTTCTGATTCTTCTTGCAATGCGGCAATCAAAGCTGCAATCGCTGCCGGTTCCTTAACTCGAAATCTGCCCACCCACCAAGCAGCGTAATACCGGAGACTGTAGTCTTGGGAGTGCAAATTTGCGATCGCCTGTTCTATTGTTAAAGACTCGCCCTCAGCTACACCCGCTGGTGGTGAGTCGGATTCGTCATAATTCATAGTCATAATTCATAGTTAAGTAAGTTGGCGTAAATATTTATCGTTGGGATGGCACAGGAGTCAAGAGGCAAGAGGGTTTGAGTGCGATCTATATTTCGTTAAATAGTGCTGTTTGTTGCGCCTTTCTACTTATTACAAAACTCGGCGCTTGAAATCGCTGCCAGACAAACAAAACCCGCCTGCGCGGGTTGGGAAAATTGGCAATTTCAATCGCCTCTTCCAGGATATTATTAATTATCATCCTCGGATTATTCCGGCGATAATTCTGCTTATTCGCCCAGATTAAAAATGATAATCCAGTATTTTAATCAAAAAACTGATTTCTGCATCTAGTCGGATTGCATTAGCTATTAGACCTTAGCCAAGGGCCATCAATCTCTAGTAAATTTACTAATGACTAATGACCTATGACTGATCACTAATAACTGATGACTTCTGCATCTAGTCGGATTGCATTAGCTATTAGACCTTAGCCAAGGGCCATCAATCTCTAGTAAATTTACTTTACTAATGACTAATGACCTATGACTACTGTTCGCGAGCGGGGACGCTCACACTAACAACTTATGACTAACGACTAAATGGGAGTAATGCTGGCGATTTTCCCGCCCAGGCGTTGAAATTTCTGCATTTGCGAGGACAAATCCTCACCAGGTACGATAAACGCCTTGCTGCTGTGGCGCACGCGGGGATAGCCACCCGTGCGAATGCCCGACACTTCAACGCGGAAAAGCCGCCCTTCTTTACCGTAAGCTGCCGCGCCACCAAAACCGCTGCTGGGAGTTACGTTTTGTGTCGAAGACCGGTATGCCCAACCTTCGTTACCACCAGAAGGCCCAACTACAGCCGTAGCACTGTTAGTACCGAGTTCGACAGCTAGACGGGAGTTATTGCCTTCTAGCTGAGAGGTATCGCTGTTGGCATAGCCGCGATATAACCGGAACATCCGGGTAAAACCAACGGTTTTTTGACCTGTCTGGGTGTTAAAGCCCCGGTAGTAAGGGACGATATTGTCGCCGAAGTTTTCTTGATACTCTATTGAATCGATGTAAGAATCAATATCAGCATCGTAGCCTTCTGTTTGGTACAAATCTAAGTGATAAATTACTTCAGATTCGTCGTAGGGAGCGCGACCGAGCAAGTGTTTGTAGTTTAGTTCGATCGTCCGAGTTTGGAAGCTGCTGTACAAAAACTTGGTTTTGTACAGTTCCGATTTTGCCACTGCCCGCACAAATTCTCGCACCGTTAAACTGCCGTCTCGCAGGAGAGATTCAGCACTTGTCAGGCGCTCGGATTTCATCAAATAGTCGTTGCCCAGCACCTGACGGTAAACTGCACGAATCACAGTTTCAATGTCTTCTTTGGTGTAGTTCGGGCGCAATTCTACCTTGGGTGCATCGCTCAATGCGGATGTTCCCAGTCTGGACGCTGCTGTGGAAATAGCCACCAGATTTTCTCCTAAATTAATAACAAAAATTTAAAGCTTGGTTGAACTTGAGATTTTTAGGACTAAGACCAAGATGTGTTAAATTAAGGTGCACTCGCGGTGCAGCTTGTCTGTACACATCAATTAATCCTAATTTGCTAAAGACGTTTCAAAAAAACATCTTTACAAACTTTAAGCTGTGGTAATAGTTACCACTTTGCCAGCACGTTTGTTGATTTGCTGGAAGCGGGTCGAAAGTCGATCGCTAGACACGAGATATTCGGTAGTTTTTCACCGCACTTGGGGTAAAAACTTAGCCACCGAACCTTGCATTCAAAAAAAATTTTCCGATAAGTTTCGGACTCATGAACTCCCGCACAAAATCTTTAACTGAAATCTGCCCTTCCAGCAGCAAAGATTTGGCACTGGTAACTCGTTCGCTCGACATTAAATACTCGTTACCGAAAACTTGGCTGCAACCGACGCGAATTACTGCTTTCGTATCGTCTTGCCTTCAGTGAGGGCGCACTTCTACTCGTCTCGCTGTTTCAAATGCTTTATTCCTAACTTTTCTGCGGTTTGTGCTTGAGAAGTTCTGAAAAAAATATTTGGAAAACTCGGCTCAGATCGCAGATGCCCGGAATCGTAAACAACAGTTAACACTAAAGCTAACAGCAGCTTACATTTCCGGGCATCACGCAAATCTAGCTTAGAGCGTTGATTGCGTAGTCGATGTAGGAATTAGCTTCAGTTGCAGCATCGCCACTCAAACCGTGGTTGGATTTGATGTACTTGAGAGCTTCAACATACCAGCTAGGAGACAATTCAAATGTCCGGTTGATTTCGTCAATACCTGCAATCAGGTACTCATCCATTGGACCTGTGCCGCCTGCAACTAAGCAGTAGGTTACCATCCGCAGGTAGTAGCCGATGTCGCGGGAGCACTTAGCTTTACCGGTTGAGGTAGAAGCGTAGTTTGGCCCTTGCATTTGTTGGGTGTACGGGAACTTGTTGTACACAGCTTGAGCTGCACCGTCGATCAAGCGCGCAGAGTTGGCGCTCAAAGACTTGGCTGCTTCCAAACCTGCTGCTGCTTGGCGGAAACGACCGAAGGCTACTTGCAATTCGGTGCTGCTCAGGAAGCGGCCTTGAGAATCGGCGGCGGTTACTGCTTCAGTCAAAGGGGTTTTCATTGTTCTGGTGTCTCCCTAATGTTTTGTTTTGTTTGTACCAAAATGATTGCTTGCAAATAATGCGATCGCTCGCTTCTTTACAGGAAGAAATGTTTGCGCTTGCTATTTTTAGCCGACTGCATTAGCTGCGCGGTCGAAGTAGCTGCCGATTTCGGACATCAGCGAGCTGCAATCACCACGGGTTATGCCGTTGGGGTCGTTAGCGATCGCGATCGCTGCTTCTTTCATTTTTTGTACGCCGGTTGCAACGGATGCACCTGGAGTTCCCAGAGCTTGGTATGTTTCGCGCAGACCGTTCAAGCAACGATCGTCCAAAACGCTGGCGTCACCTGCGAAGGTTGCGTAGGTTACGTAGCGCAAAATGATTTCCATGTCGCGCAAGCAAGCTGCCATGCGGCGGCTGGTGTATGCGTTGCCACCGGGGGCGATCAACTGAGGCTGTTCAGCAAACAAAGAGCGAGCTGCATTAGCGACGATTGCGGATGCGTTACCGGTGATCCGGTTTACTGCGTCAATCCGCTTGTTGGCGTCAGAAACCATGCTGCTGAGAGCATCTAGTTGGCCAGTAGCCAAAAATTCGCCACGAGCGTCTGCTTGGGAAACCACTTTTGTAAATGCGTCAAACATGAACGAACTCTCCTACTTTGAGTTAATTGAGTTTGGTTGCGGTATAAAACCGTTAAGTTAAATTTGTTCAGGCTGTTGGGCCTGCAAGGGTTGAAGGTTGACGCCAGCTACTGCGCTGGCCGGCTCGATCTCTCCCTTTCCGCTACCTTCACTATTGTGACATTGCAACGGACATTTAAGAAACCTTAGAAAATTTTACATCTTTTATGAGATGCGACAAACCTTGTTAATCAGTGTTTTTGTTAACTTTCGCCTGTCGTTTCAACCCTCTGATAACCTTTATACAATGCTGGTTCCTCTTTGTTTATTACAAATTATTACGAAAACTTATTTCTGTGAGAAGGTAAATCGATATGAGCCATATGCTGGTAAATCTCCTCCCTGGGATAGATGCCAGATTGCAACGGTAAACTGCCGATCGAGAGATTGTCTGCGATCTTCCAGGGCCCGATGGCGATAAAATTCGAGGCAATTCGAGGTAATTCGAGGATCAAAGCAGAATGACAAAGAATTTGATGGGTTTTTGCTAGAAATTGAAAGATAGAATGTAAATACAGTAAAAATTAATTCTAGAGTTTGCTTCGATCGCCCTTTTCGCTACCAGAAAGAATTGGTTGAAAGCCCGCCCGCCTTCGAGGGAGAAATTAAAATCAGACTATTCATTACTCCAATCCTCGGACTTATAGGTAGAGGTCGCTCTCAAACTGACAACTGTCAACTTTCAACTGTTGAACGTGTCCCGCCCCAAATTCTCCCGCAGACCGATCGCCCCTATTGCCTTTCTCTGGGCAAAACCAAATAATTAAGAAAAGTTAACAAGATTTAAGTTTTGCTAAAATAAGCTAGGGGGAATAGGGAAAAAAAGCAAAAATTATGCCCGATGCAGGATGTTGGCAGAATTTGGTGTTGCTAGAATTCAACAGATTGGCAGGGCCCTGGGCACAACCTCAGCTTTTGAACGAAATATCAGCATTTAAAGACAGAACTTAGCCGTTGGGTATTGGGTAAAAGCTGGAGAAATTGCTAATTTTTAGTTGTAAGGTGGATAAGTGCTGTCAGCGGTAGGTCTACAAACGGCGCGAGAGAGCCACCAGACGCAGTGAAGTTGACAGCTTCCTGGTCTCTCGGCATCGAACCGGGGCCAAATACGAGTCTCAAGTTCAGCAGTTTTTTATTCAGAACTCAAAACTCAAAACTCTTTTACTGCCACCAGCCACATTCATCGGCTGTAGCTTGTCCGGCCGCAGTCCCCTAATTGCCCCATGCTCGATCGTAATTTATGTCTTCAAATTCTCCATCTTCTTGGCACACCGTAGCAATTGATAAAACCCTCCAGCAGCTAAGCAGTAACAAAGACGGGGGCTTGAGCAGCCAAGAGGTGTCAACACGCTTGCAGCAATACGGCCCCAACGAACTCGAAGAAACAGGAGGCCGCAGTGCTTGGTCGATTTTTGTCGATCAGTTCACCAACATCATGTTGTTGATGCTGATAGGTGTGGCGGTGGTTTCTGCATTCTTAGATATCAGGTCAAATACTTTTCCCAAAGATGCGATCGCCATTTTTGCGATCGTCATACTCAACGGCATTCTCGGCTATTTCCAAGAGCAAAGTGCCGAAAAAGCCCTCGCAGCCCTCAAAAACCTCTCTTCCCCGCTAGTCCGAGTCCTGCGGGACGGCAAAACTTCGGAAATAGCAGCCAAGGAACTCGTCCCCGGAGACTTGATGCTGTTGGAGGCTGGGGTAAAAATAGCAGCAGACGGGCGCTTGATCGAAGCTTCCAACCTGCAAGTCAGAGAATCTGCTTTGACGGGAGAAGCGATCGCAGCTACCAAGCAAGCCGATCTCGAACTTCCCGAAGATGCTTCGTTGGGCGATCGACTCAATCTAATTTTTCAGGGTACAGAAGTTGTCCAGGGACGGGCCAAGGCGATCGTCACCAACACCGGAATGCAAACGGAATTGGGCAAAATTGCCGCCATGCTTCAGTCAGTAGAAACCGAACCAACTCCCCTGCAACAGCGGATGAGCCAGTTGGGAAATGTTCTCGTCTCCGGTGCCCTAGCCTTAGTGGCAATTGTCGTCATCGGCGGCATGATTACCTTCGACAACGGCAGCATTGGGTTGGATACCAGCAGATTTGAACAACTGTTAGAAGTTTCTCTCAGCATGGCAGTTGCTGTCGTTCCCGAAGGACTTGCCGCCGTCGTCACAGTTACTTTGGCACTCGGAACTAGGCGGATGGTGAAGCGAAACGCTCTAATTCGCAAATTGCCTGCTGTAGAAACTTTAGGATCGGTAACAACCATTTGTTCCGACAAAACAGGTACTCTGACTCAAAATAAAATGGTAGTCCAGCTAGTCTCTACAGGCGACTGTACTATCAGTGTTGCAGGCGACGGGTATGCCCCGATCGGAGATTTTACCGATCGGCATACATCAGCCCAAATTAATAATTTAGAAGAATATCCAGAACTCGAATCCTTATTAATTGCCTGTGCAGTTTGCAACGACGCAGTATTGCAGCACGAACAGCAAGAATGGAAGATTTTGGGCGATCCTACGGAAGGAGCTCTGCTATCTTTAGCGGGAAAAGCAGGCATTTATAGGGAAAAACAGTCTCAATTGCTGCCGCGCACGGCGGAATTTCCTTTTTCTTCCGAACGCAAGCGGATGAGCGTAATTTGCGAAGTACCCGGAAATTCGGGACATTCGGGCTTTCCTGTAGAAAAAGGACAGCAGCAGAATTATTTGATGCTGACGAAAGGTTCTCCCGAATTGACTTTGGAGCGCTGCCAAGGCATTATCGTCGGCGATCGAGTACAACCTTTAAACCAGGAAATTCGCGATCGCATCCTCGCCGAAAACAACAACATGGCAAGCGCAGGTTTGCGAGTCCTGGGGTTTGCATACAAAATCTGGGAAAACGTTCCGCCCGAAGGTTCCGAGGAAACCAGCGAACAACAGATGATTTGGCTGGGACTCGTCAGTATGCTGGACGCCCCGCGCCCGGAAGTACGGGAAGCAGTGGCGAAGTGCCGCGATGCAGGGATTCGGGTGGTGATGATTACCGGAGATCACCAGTTGACGGCAAAAGCCATCGCCTACGATTTAGGTATTGCGACAGAGGGCGATCGAGTTCTCACCGGTCAAGAATTAGAAAAGCTCAGTCAAGAAGAACTCAAACAACAAGTCGAGCACGTTAGCGTTTACGCCCGCGTCTCCCCCGAACATAAATTGCGGATTGTCCAAGCTTTGCAAAGTTTAGGCAAATTTGTAGCGATGACAGGCGACGGAGTTAACGACGCCCCCGCCTTAAAACAAGCCGATATCGGCATTGCAATGGGAATTACCGGCACCGATGTCAGCAAAGAAGCTAGCGATATGGTACTTTTAGACGACAACTTCGCAACTATTGTCGCCGCCGCCGAAGAAGGGCGAGTGGTTTATACCAACATTCGCCGCTTTATTAAGTACATTTTGGGCAGCAATATCGGCGAAGTTTTGACAATTGCCGCCGCACCTTTAATGGGTTTAGGAGGAGTGCCGCTAACTCCGCTACAAATTTTGTGGATGAACTTAGTAACAGATGGCGTTCCCGCTTTAGCCTTGGCCGTGGAACCTGCCGAACCGAATGTCATGAAAAAGCCTCCTTTCAGTCCGCGAGAAAGTATTTTTGCGCGGGGTTTGGGTTCTTACATGGTTCGGATCGGGATTATCTTTGCAATTTTGACGATCGCGATGATGTCCTGGGCTTACGGATATACTCACACTCCCGGACACGGCGATCCAGATGCTTGGAAAACAATGGTATTTACAACTCTGTGTTTGGCACAAATGGGTCACGCGATCGCCATTCGATCTAACACTCAGCTAACGATCGAGTTAAATCCCTTCACCAACATTTTTGTCTGGGGAGCAGTGATTGTTACTACGGCTTTGCAGTTAATGCTGATTTACGTTCCGCCGCTGAGAGCATTTTTTGGAACTCACTATTTGACACCCTTTGAATTGCTAGTTTGCTTCGGTTTCAGCGCCCTAATGTTTGTCTGGATTGAAATGGAAAAACTGTTCGTGCGCTTGTACAAAGCTAGAAAATAGTAGGATATGTCAATACTTCGTTCGCAGTGAGGACTTCAGTCCGCATCCAATCAGAGGAGTAAAGTCATCACTAAAAACATCTCCTTGTAGGTTCGTAGTGAGGACTTCAGTCCGCATAAAATCAGAGGAGTAAAGTCATCACTAAAAACATCTCCTTGTAGGTTCGTAGTGAGGACTTCAGTCCGCATAAAATCAGAGGAGTAAAGTCATCACTAAAAACATCTCCTTGTAGGTTCGTAGTGAGGACTTCAGTCCGCATAAAATCAGAGGACTGAAGTCATCACTAAAAACATCTCCTTGTAGGTTCGTAGTGAGGACTTCAGTCCGCATCCAATCAGAGGACTGAAGTCCTCACTACAAACATCTAATTACTAATTTCTAATATTATGTATTTGAAAACACTGCACCTGCGGCAGTTTCGGAACTACTTCGATCAAAAAGTAGCATTTGACGCTCCCAAAACCATATTAGTAGGAAATAACGCCCAAGGAAAATCCAACCTGCTAGAAGCGGTAGAATTGCTTTCCACCTTAAAAAGCCATAGAGTATCGCGCGATCGCGACTTAATCCTCGAATCAAAGCCGATCGCCCAAATAGATGCTACACTCGAACGTCAAACCGGAGCGATCGACCTAGCCTTAACTCTGCGATCGGGGGCGCGCCGCAGCCTCAAACTCAACGGCGAACCCCTGCGCCGCCATTTAGACTTCTTGAGC
Organism: Microcoleus sp. CAWBG58; assembly: GCF_020883045.1. Classification (NCBI taxonomy): domain Bacteria; kingdom Bacillati; phylum Cyanobacteriota; class Cyanophyceae; order Oscillatoriales; family Microcoleaceae; genus Microcoleus; species Microcoleus sp. CAWBG58. The sequence goes on from NZ_JAHRFA010000035.1 coordinate 11,686, forward strand.
GTCATCAATGTAGTACAATTTTCCTGTTTGGATTTAGACTTAGTACGCGGCGGGCCCGAAGGAAGGCGCAACTGGATCGATCGGCTAGTCATCCAACTAGAGCCGATTTACGCTCACATTTTGCACCAGTACAACCAAATTTTGCGCCAGCGAAACGCTCTGTTAAAACGTTCTAGAGAAACCAGAAAAACAGAATTTTCCCAAAGTTTGGACAAAATGCGATTTATCGGATCAGAAACTTCCGAAGACCAAAATATCGCAGAATCCCCAATGCCCAATGCCCAATGCCCAATGCCCGATTCTCAATCCCCCATTCCCAGTTCAGAATTAGCCTTGTGGGACGCACAGTTGGCGACAGCAGGTGCTCGGGTAATCCGCAGGCGCGATCGTATTTTGGAACGTTTGATGCCTTTAGCGCGCAATTGGCACGGTTCAATTAGCGGTTCTACAGAAGTTTTAGATGTTAAATACGATGCTAATATTGAAGTCAGCTCGGAATTAATCGGTAAAGACAATCTTGAAGGAGTACGGCAAGCATTTTTAGAGAAAATTCAAAAAAGGGCGATCGCAGAACAATTTCAAGGAACCACCTTAGTCGGCCCGCACCGCGACGACATTACATTTACAATTAACAACACCCCAGCGCGTCAGTACGCATCCCAAGGTCAGCAGCGAACTCTCGTACTAGCATTAAAATTAGCCGAATTGCAGCTTATTGAAGAAGTCGTCGGTGAAGCACCTTTACTATTGCTCGACGACGTACTGGCAGAACTCGATCTGAGCCGCCAAAATCAACTTTTAGAAACAATTCAAGAACGATTTCAAACTCTGATTACAACGACTCATCTAGGCGCTTTTGACAGTCAGTGGCTGCGACAAACTCAAATTCTCTCCGTCGTTTCCGGACAAATCAATCAATTTTAGATTTGAGATAAGCTGTGGAGCATTTAAAATAGTATTGTAGGGTGCGTCAGTCCTTTCTCGTTTTCCTTGCCTAGTAAGCAAGCGAGAGCTGACGCACCCGGAGGGCCTTGTTAGTGGTTTAAATGCTCCACAGCTTATTGGATTTGAGATTGATTGAGGGATTGATTTTAGATTTGAGATCGATCAATTAATTTTGGTGATATTGACAAAAATTCTGTTTTATGGTATTGATGCAAAAAACTTAAAAAGTTGACATAATTAGGTCAATTCGAGATAGGATAAAGGTTAATTTTGATTGCCGTTTGCGCTTCCAATTTTCTAACCCTTGTCAACGACCCAGGTCTAAAGACACTGAGCTTCCAGCCTAAGACTTAAACCACAGTTGACCAGACTAAGTACCTTGCGTACTACGTTAATGGTAAGAGTTTAAAGACCTACCAAGGGATGCGAAGCTAGTTCCTTGCTCTAGAAATTTAGGATTAAACAGACTTATTGGGTTAAATCAGTGTCCTAAATATAGTACCGGCCGTTAACTTTGTCGAAGCTAACATTACCCCGAAAGGGATGCTCATAAAAATTAATACGGGATGCGAGAAACGAGCGTGGCTTCAGCCCTTCCTAGGGAAGCGGCGATCTTTACTTCAGTCCCCGTGTCTTTCTTTGTTGCTATTTCTATTGAAATATTGTATTCTGATTGGGAAGTGAGTAAGAACAACCATCTACGTGTTGAGACATCCTAGTTGGCGTGAAATTCCCGCCCCTGGAAACAACGATCGAGTGCAAATTTGATGACAGTATGACAGTAAAGGGCAAGTAATAGCAGGTTGTTGAGCGTACCGCATCTTGGCTGAGCGATGGACTCGGAAAGCGTTAAAAAAATAAAAGTAGCTAGAAACCTGAATTTAATTTGGGTGACTAGGTAGACGGCGTTTGACGGTCGTAGCGAGAGTAAGATTTAAAGCTTCCTCTGTCAGCAGAATCTCAGTGGCTTCAGCCCTGAGAGTGTCAAAAAGGAGCGAACATTATGCGTACAGGGTTGCGAAGTTTGAGATGGTAATTGTCCCATCGAAAGTACACTACAAAAGTACACCAAATCTAGCAATCCCAAGGCGGTAATGGAAAGATTTACGGCGGTTGAAACCGCCGAGTCGTTTCTCTCTCAGCACTCTTCGTGACTGAGTTTCCCACTTACCGATTTTTTTATGAAGCATTACATTTCCCGTCTGTTAGCTCTGGTATTAGTTGTTGTCATCGGCGTAGCAGGCTGTACCAATGTTCCTGCCAGTCTGAGCGGAGACTACAGCAAAGATACATTAGGATTAGTCAGCAGTTTGAGAACAGCGCTTACTTTACCAGAAGGCACGCCGGAAAAAGCAGCCGCTCAAGCCGCAGCTCGTACAAATATCAATGATTTTTTCGCAGCATACCGCCGCGATCCCGCTCTTACCAAGCTGGCATCTTTCACCACAATGCGGACGGCATTAAACTCTTTGGCTGGACATTACAGTTCCTATCCAAACCGTCCCGTTCCTGAAAAGTTGAAAAAACGTCTTGAGTCAGAATTTCAGCAAGTAGAAGCTGCTCTCAATAGAGGAGCTTAATCTCAAAAATTAGGGATAAAAAATAATTTGAATAATTCATCTTTTATCCTTAATTTTTGATAAGCAACAATTTTTAGTAGAAATATGAACTGCTTTTAGCGCCGGCTGTACCCAGGCGCTTTTTTTGCAGGATTTTGCTGTAGGGTTCGCCGCCATTGACGTTTGCATTGTGCGATCGACTTGTGCCATAACTAGGTGAGTCGATTTTAGATTTTAGATTGACTCCACAGATTAATCGGGGAAATTTAACTTGGATCTAAAATTAGGGATCTCGACAACTCAATCGGGGGGCTTGCACCCGTTGTTGAACGGGGTTAAGGTAAAAAAAAGTAGAAAATTTGTAGCTGTGCGTCTGCGCGATCGCCAAAAATGCGATCGCCACCCAATTTGAACTAAAAAACCAGATTCAATTATCCCATGAAAATTGCACCAACTCGCATCGCCAACTTTCAATCCCAGCGACGCTGTTTAAGTGCGGTAACTGCTGTTTTAACCAGTAGCTTCATCAGCCAGCTTGTTTTGCCATTTATCGAAAATCAACCAGCTTTTGCCCAAACATCAGCCTATTGCCAATTATCCAAAGAGCAAGTCAATCAAAAAGAAGACTTGCGTCGCGCCGCCCTGTCAGGAAAACCAGAATCCCAGCAAGCATATTTTGCCGTCTTGAGCAAACACGCGCGGGAAATCGCAGAATGCCGCCAAAAAACTTGGCCCGAAACCCAAGCAGTTTGGCTGCGATTGTATCCCTGCGATGTCAGGCCTGGAGAGATCGATCGCGTATTAGATAAGGTTGTCAACAAAGGCTACAATCAAGTCTATGTCGAAGTGTTTTATGACGGTCAAGTCTTGCTTCCAGCCGCAGAAAACCCGACTGCTTGGCCTTCTGTTTTGCGAAATCGCGGCTACGAAAAGTATGATTTGCTAGAAAAGGCGATCGCCAAAGGTAAACAGCGAGGATTAAAAGTATATGCCTGGTTATTTACCATGAACTTTGGCTATACCTACGCTCAGCGTTCCGACAGACAGCAAACCCTCGCCCTCAACGGCAAAAATCAGACAAGTTTAACAGTAATTCAAGACGCAGGTTTAGACGATCAAACCGGAGAAAGTCACGCCACCCACGCCTTTGTCGATCCCTACAATCCGCAAGCAAAGCAAGACTATTCTTTGTTGGTAAATCAAATAGTCAAGCGCAGGCCACAAGGAATGTTATTCGACTACATTCGTTATGTCCGTGGTGTCGGATCTGCTTCAGTTGCAACCAAAGTTCAAGACTTGTGGATTTACGGCCAAGCATCGCAGCAAATGCTTTTGCAGCGAGCGAACAATCAGCAAGGACGAGACTTAATTCAGCGATATTTGACTAAAGGATTTATCAATACTAATGACGTTCAAGCCGTAGTCAAACAGTATCCAACCGAGCAAGAACCTCTTTGGCAGGGGCGAATTCCGCGAGCCATCCCAGTAGCAACTCCAGCTTCTAGAAGGGGAAATGCCACATCAAAAGCAGCTTCAATAACTCCCGCTACAAAATCGCCAAACCCTGCAACTCCCACACCAAAACCGACACCAACACCGCCACTTCCAGATACCAGCATTCTGCAAAAAGACCTCTGGCAACTAAGCGTTGGTCACGCAGTCCAAGGGATTTTAGATTTTTTTGGAATGGCAACTCAACCAGCTCAAAGGATGGGGATTCCTGTAGGAGCAGTATTTTTTCCCAATGGAAATCAAAAGATAAATCAAGGGGGATTTGATTCGAGATTGCAGCCTTGGGACAGGTTTCCGGCTGGTGTAGAATTTCACGCGATGTCTTACGGCAATTGTGGGGATGTAAGCTGCATTGTGCCGCAGGTGCAGCGGACTTTGAGTTTAGCACCTCCGGGAGCAAAAATCATTCCTGCGATCGCCGGAGATTGGGGAAAACCTCTGAAAAATCGTCCGTCTTTGGAGATTCAAATGCGGGCAATTCGTGCTGCAACGCCACAAATTAATGCGGTGAGCCATTTTTCTTTTGGCTGGCAAGAACCGGAGGATGAAAGGGCGCGGCAAACTTGCCGGATGTAGTACAATTATTTGTAGAGACGCAATTCGTAGCGTCTCTATAAACGGCAATTTGTGCGATAATTTTTGGAAATGTTCCTTCTTGTTAGGATCGCAGCGTCATCCAATTTTTATTAGGACAATACGAAATTATAATAAAAATTAACACAAAGGAGTATTTCCTATGGTAGGTCAGCCAGAACTAGAACAGCAAGTATCGAACCAAGATTCAATAATTAATGACTTAAATTTGAGTCAAGAAGAAGATAATGGTGATGAACTTTATGAAACCGACATATTGATATACGATCCTGATGAAATTAATATTTTCACCAGAGAACCAACCATCGAGCAACTCCTAAGAAGAATCAATGAGGAAGCTCTTGACTTAGCACCCGACTTTCAGCGCCATGCAAACATCTGGAAAGATGACGCAAAAAGCAGACTGATTGAATCTATCCTGATTCGGATTCCATTACCAGCTTTTTATATAGATGCAACTGATGAAGATAAATGGTTAGTTGTGGATGGATTGCAGCGGCTATCTGCTCTCAAGCAATTTATGAGCGATAAAACACTGAAGTTATGCGGACTAGAATACCTGCTCAATTTAGAGGACAAAACTTACGATGAAATAGAACGCAGATACCAGCGAAGAATTGAAGAGACTCAGGTCACAGTTTATTTGATTGAAAAAGGTACGCCTCCTGAAGTTAAATATAATATTTTTAAACGAATTAATACAGGTGGACTGCCGATGTCTCCTCAAGAAATCCGCCATGCTCTCAACCCTGGTAAGGCAACAAAATTCTTAGCTAAACTTGCTAAATCTAATGAATTCGAGCAAGTTACTAATCTTAGTGATTCGCGAAAAATGCGGATGGAAGATCGGGAATTTATACTCGGTTCTTTAGCCTTTATGCTTACATCTTATAAAAATTATCAATCTGAAACAAGAGATTTATTTTTGACTAAAGCCTTATCCAAGGTTAATAATATGTCCGAAGCCGAATTAGGAACCATTGAAAATAGTTTCAAAAAGGCGATGGTTGCAGCATGGGAAATATTTGAAAAAAACGCCTTCCGTAAAGTATCTCAAAACCAGAAAAAAAAGTTTCCAATTAATAAAGCCTTGTTTGAAGTTTGGTCTGTTAATCTCAGTTTACTTGACGACGAGCAACTTGATATATTGAAGCAGCATAAGGAGCAATTGATTGAAAAATTTAGAAATTATGTAGATAGCGATCGAGATTTTTTGACTTCTATCTCTCAAGCAGCGGAAAAAATTGAGTATAGATTTAGGATAATTGAACAAATAATTCAGGAGGTTCTGGCATGATTACTTCACTGCACTTGCTCAACTTTAAACCTTTTGCGAATCAGTTATTAAAATTCAAAAATTTAACGTTATTTTCAGGTTTAAACAGCACTGGTAAATCTTCTGTCATGCAATCGCTTTTGCTGCTGCGCCAATCTTATCAACAGGGTTTATTGCCAGGAAAAGGGTTGGCACTTAATGGCGATTTTGTAAAAGTTGGCACGGCTCAGGATGCACTTTTTGAGGGAGCAAAAGACGATTTTATTGGTTTTAATATTGTTTGGAAAAACAACAGTGAGGCGGTATGGCATTTTAAATATGACAAAGAGGTAGTAGATGTATTGAATATTGCATTGGAACAAGTTACCTCGGAAGTGTATAAATCTAATCTTTTTGGCAATAATTTTCACTACCTTCAGGCTGAACGGATCGGGCCGCGCTCATTTAATGAAATGTCGGATTACCAAGTACGACAGCTCGGTCAACTAGGTATCAAGGGTGAATATGCAGCTCATTTTCTGGCTATTAATGGACGGAAAGTTATTCCCAATAGCAGTCTCAGTCATCCAGAGGTAAAATTAAAGACTCAAAGACAAAAAGATCAATCCACAGCACAATCAATGGATTTAATAGACCAAGTTGAGGCATGGATGGGAGAAGTGAGTCCGGGTACGCGCCTTAAAATTGATGCCAAATCGGATGTCGATTTGATGAGTTTTCAATATTCCTATGGAGATAGCAATCCTTACCGTGCAACTAATGTGGGATTTGGAATTAGCTACACTTTACCGATTATTGTAGCGGCACTTGCATCAACACCGGGTACAATCATTTTAATTGAAAATCCTGAAGCGCATCTCCATCCCAAAGGACAAGTTAAAATGGGTGAATTGTTAGCTTTGGCAGCTAGCGGTGGCGTTCAAGTTGCGATCGAAACTCACAGCGATCATGTTTTAAATGGGATTCGCCTTGCGGTTCACGGGGGAAAACTTGACCCGAAGGATGTTCAGTTGCATTACTTCCAGCGTCAAAATCAAGAAGGACAAGCTGTGACTGATGTAGTATCTCCTAAAATCGATCGCAACGGACGAATTGATCGCTGGCCGGATGGTTTTTTTGATGAGTGGGATAACAGTTTGGAGATTTTGTTGCAACCTGCGGTGGAAGGAGCATAAGCCATGGATTTGGAGATGGTGTTTAATGAGCTATCCGCGCGAAATCTTGCTCCTGATATTTCTACAGCACAACAATGGATGTCAGAATTAATTAGTACGATGCGTGAAGCTAAACGCTGGGGATTCAAGGGAATCCGCACTCAAGCAGATTTTCACGCTATGGTTCTTGCAGAAAACTATCCTCTTTCTCGTTGGCGCAACGATTCTACAGTTAATAGAGAAGAGCGGACTTTTCTGAGAACTCTGGCAACTAAAACTCCTTTATCCGTTGATATTCCCGATCTAAATATTAAAATAAAAGTTGAAGATCCAGATTGTGAGTTAAGTTTACAGGGCAGCCAAGCAGAAGGCTTTAAAGTTGCTCACTATCTTGAAACATTGGCAATTAGTCTGAATTCAGATTCGCTGTGGAATGGTAGCCGCATCAAGTTAGAATTGATACAAATTGATGAGAATAGGGAGCTGATAGAAGAAAGTGTAGAGATTGTTCATGCTAGTCAGAAAAACCACGTTCTCGAACACGCTGATTGGATTAAAAAGCGTCAGCAAACAGGAGTTGCTGATGGTTTGGAGCTTTGGAACCGTCGAGTTGAGTTATTCTCCAACCTGGAATTTTGCGCTTGCGTCAACCCACAGATACAAAGCGTTGTCGATCCAACAATGTTACGACAAGTTGTCAGAAAGTTATTTGAGCTTGATACCTTATCCAAAAATTGGACAGACGGAGCGCTCAATTTGGAGCAGCTTCCTAGCAAGGTATCTCCAGAAAGTGAGTCAAGGCTTAAGCAGTTTAAAGAGCAGCTAAATATTAAATGTCTTGACGGAACAAAGCGTATTTTTAGTTTGCACGTCCGCATGACACCGGGAGCTTGGCGACTTCATTTCTGCACAGAATTAGGGCCGGGAAAGATAATCATTGGATATATTGGCCCCAAAATACAATAATTTTAAGATTCGCCAAACTTTTATCTGAATGTTTTGGCGTGGCGTAAATGGCTGTTTTTAAACAAAACTTAATTTAGCCAACTCTCAAGCTGACAAAGCTGTAAGCGATAATTAGATCGTTAACAGCAAATAGTACAGTGCATGACTCGCAAATTCACTAAAAAATCTGCAATTAAAACCTTTATAGTTGTCGCAGCCCTTGCCCTAATTTTCCTGTTTGCTGAAAACCAAAAAACTGCGAATTCCAATTCGATCGCCCAAATCCCCCCTTTTGGCAATCCCCCGCCAAACCTTCTGAAACCGCCCAAACCCCAAAAACTCCCTTCTCCCGTCGCAACTCCGTCTCCGAAACCTCTCGTAGAACCTTTAGTTTTCGCACCGCCGGCGCAATTTCGCGGACAAATTATTTACGAAGCAAGTATCAACAACTCGAAAGTTATCGCCCTGACTTTTGATGATGGCCCAACTGCGGAAACTTTGAAAATATTAAAGATATTGCAGAAACATAACGCGGTAGCTACGTTTTTCTGCTTGGGTGCAAATTTGCGAGAAAATCCAGAAATTGCCAAACAAGTAGTAAAGGCCGGAAATGCGATCGGCAATCATACTTGGCATCACTTTTATCACAACGTCACGGAAAAAACAGCAGCCGATGAAATTGATAATACTGGTGTTCATATTTATCGATCGACTGGGGCGAAAAGTTTGTTGTTTCGTCCTCCCGGTGGCCGCTTAAATAACGGTTTTGCGGATTACGCCAAAAAGAAAAATTATGTAGTAGTCATGTGGTCGATCGATCCTAAGGACTTTCTGCAACCTCCGGCATCTGCGATCGCCCGCAGCGTGCTGTCTCAAGCAAAATCGGGGGCGATCGTATTGTTGCATGACGGCGGTGGCGATCGGCAGGAAACAGTCGAGGCCGTATCTGTAATTATTCCCAAACTCAAACAGCAGGGATACCGCTTTGTCACAGTACCGCAATTACTGGAAATGCAAGCCGCCCAAAAACAGGAAAAGGGCGATCGTAAATCCCCATAAACACACCTCGTATCTCATCTGCGTTAATCCGCGTTAATCTGCCTTTATCTGCGGTTCAAAATCCCGATCGTGCTAAACTTACGAATAACCATAAAAACTTTTATCAATCCTGATGCAAAAACTACAAGCAAGAGATATTAACCTCCGCTATTTAATAGACAACTTCGGTTTGCAGCGAGTTCGGAATCTAGAATTTTTCCGAGAATGGCAAGAAAACTTGCCCGAAGTAACTGACTTTGAGAAACAATTACTCGATCGCGTCCAAGACATATACTTTAACTTAGTAGACACCCCGCCTGTGTTGGAGAATGCAGTCAAGCTAACAATCATCAGCCCGATTTTGTTTATTGCCGGTCTCTTTGAGTCTCCTTTTCAAGTAAAAGCCGAAAAATCCATCGCAATTCAAGAAGAAGACGAAGGCAGAATCATCGAAGGCAGAATAGATATCTTAATTATGAAAGCAAATTTGTGGGTGACAGTCATTGAATCCAAACAACTTGCTTTCTCCACAGACGAAGCACTTTCCCAACTCCTGACATATATGCTGGCAGATCCGAATCCAGAAACTCCTTCTTTTGGGATGATTTCCACAGGTGCTAACTTCAGTTTTGTCAAATTAGTCAGAGGCGAAATACCTCAGTATTCCTTATCTAATCAATTCACAATTTCCAATCTAGGCAATGAATTGTACCGCGTTTTACAGATTTTAAAACGCCTGAGTCAACTTCCAGACTAGCCAGAAAAGCCATTTTGAGCTATCATTTCAAAATGACAATATCTCAGAGGATATCCGAAAAAAAACAATTAAATTGGTTTGTAGTCAGGACTTTAGTCCGCATCAAAGAGAGGACTAAAGTCCTCACTACAAACGGTTTTTATGATGGTAATTAACGGGACATGATATAATATCTCAAATTTATAAATTCTGCGAGCATGGTAAATTACTGGATAGTCGGCGCTTTAGCAATAGCTTCTGTCTGTTGGGCAGAAATCATCCGAGATTTTTATCACGTCGCGTCTCATTATGTGCCGGCACTGCAAAAGCTGCACAATTGGCATCACCGCGTTTTCCGCCCGAATTTGACGCCCGTTAGCGAGACAATTTACAAGCAAGCGCACTGGCGTCACGATGTGCCCGAAGCTGCGGCGATGATGGTTTTGGGCTTGTTGCTGTGGGTGGCGGCTTATTTCTGGATGCCGGAATATCACTGGGGCGCAGCAGCGGGTTGTATTTATACTTTAAGCTTTTTGTTGAGTGCGATCGCCCGCGCGATCGGTATCAAAGGCGCAGACGAGTTAACCGACATCACCCACCAACCGGGAAACTTCCAAACTATCCCGGGTAAATGGTTTGTGAATAAACCTTACCACTGGAAGCATCATTTCGACAATCAAAATGCTTACTATTGCGGTACTTTCACCTTAATAGATAAACTTATGGGTACAGCACTTTCTCTCAAAGGCAAAACTGTCGCCGTCACGGGCGCATCGGGAACCTTGGGGCGTTTGCTTCTGAAACACCTGCACAAAGCTGGTGCAAAAGTTATCGCCCTCTCCTCTGGAAATGAGGAAATTAGTGTGAATGCAGACGGCGAGATTTTGCCTGTAAAAACCGTAACTTGGCACGCTGGCGAAGAGGCTGATTTAGCTAAATTGTTAGAAAAAATCGATATTCTCGTCATCAATCACGGGATTAACGTACACAAAGAAAGAACCGGAGAGGCGATCGCAAATTCCTACGAAATTAACACTTTTTCGGCGTGGCGGCTGATGGAACTGTTTTTCTTAACAGTTCGCACTAATGAAAATATAGCTTGCAAAGAAGTCTGGATCAACACTTCCGAAGCAGAAGTGCTTCCCGCTGTCAGTCCCCTGTACGAACTCAGCAAGCGAGCTCTCGGAGATTTAGTCACTCTGCGACGGCTGGATGCGCCATGTATCGTCCGCAAACTGATTTTAGGGCCGTTCAAAAGCAACTTAAATCCGATCGGCATTATGTCTCCTGACTGGGTAGCGCAGCAAATTGTCAAACAAGCTAAAGCCGATGTCCGCAATATCATCGTCACAATCAATCCTTTAACTTTGGTCGTTTTCCCAGTCAAAGAATTCTTTGTTTCTTCATATTTCCAACTCTTCAGCCGCAAGACAGTTGCAGAGATTAAAGCAGCGGCGACAGCGGAAAAATCCAGCGTTTAAGCTAAGATTAATTGACAAACCAGGTTCGTAGTGAGGACTTCAGTCCTCAGAATTTGATGCGGACTGAAGTCCTCACTACAAACCTGGTTCGATCGTTCGGACTTCAGTCCGCAAAACCGACAAACTCCGATCTAATTACTAACCTCAGCCATTTCTATAACTCGGCCATCATAATCCTTAACCAAAAAATTAAGCGGCTTTTCCCGGCGAATTTTATAACTAATCCCGCGAGTTTGTACTCTCATTAATAGCTGATCCAAACAATCGCGATCGAAACAAACATGACGTTCGCGATTTTTTTCGCCTGCGCCAGCCCCGCTAATAATATGCAGTTGCGTATTTTTCATCAACTGATACCACAAACCCTCGGGACTCCCCATCGTTTGAGAGCTCGTTCCCCTCCCGACATTGGGCGACAAATACAGGGGGTCGATACCCGTTGTCCCCAAGGTTTGCTCGTAATTGTAGTAGTAATGCAGCGGCACTTCTGCTACAGGGAGGCTTAGCATACCTTCATAGAACTCCCTCGCCTGTGCGAGATCCGATACCATCACCGTGTGTACCTTGGGAGCACTGGTGAGAAACATCCACATCGCCCCCGCATAGGCGGCTAGCAGCATCACCATGATCCCTTGAGTGGAAAACAAGCCGTCTAGGGGTAAGTCGGGCAAAAAAGAGCTCAGGTACAAGGGCCGAAGTCCAAAAGCAATAAAACTAACTGCTAGAGTCATGAATTATAAGAAAGGGTAAACAACGAAATTTATCAAGATTGCGGTCGCGATCGCCCGCGAGACTTAAACTATTAGCTTAGGCATCTAATATAGCAAAAACTAGCGATTAGGCCCTACCCGATGAAAGTCTTTGTCTACGGCACTCTCAAACCGGGGGAGTGCAACTATCTGCGCTACTGCGAGGGAAAGGTTGTGGATGCTTTGCCCGCGATCGCCCGCGGCCAACTTTTTGCACTGTCGATCGGCTATCCTGCAATGGTGGCCGGAGAGGGAATCGTCTGCGGTTTTCTCCTCTGTTTCGCGAATTCCGCTATTTTGGACGATTTAGACAGACTGGAAGACTATCATCCGCTGCGGGAACCGACCCAAAACGAATATCAGCGGGAAGAAATCGAAATTTGCGATCGACACCTCAAACCCTTAGGCACAGCTTGGACATACTTCATGTTACCCGATCGCGTTCGCGCTCTAGGAGGCATCTGGCTGCCCGATGGGACGTGGGAAAATCGGTTTTTCACTAAATAAGATAAGACGGAGGTTTCAACCGCGTCTTACCTTATTCTTCAACCCGCTCCCGTCGCGTGAGTGTTTGTATTGACGCGGTTTCAACCGCCCGGTATTCAGATCCCAAGCGTATTGCGATCGAATCTGTAACCGTAATCTCGAACAGATAGCTGGTAAAAGTATAGTCATTTATAGACATGAGAGGCTTCGAGTCCCTCCCCCTTCGCTTTTACTTTGAGCGGATTAACCCGCCTCGGCTGAACTACGCAGCTCCCTATCCCATCGCTAAAAGCATTTGGGATTGCTTTTCTGAGGATGTTGTAAGAACCATTAACATCGGAGTTAATTAATTTACCAACTGATGTTCTGTATAATCCTCTTTTGATTCGCCTGCCACTAAATATGACATTCGACGCATCAATATGTCCGTAAACAGGAATTGGATCTAGGTTCAAAAAGCTCGACTTAGAGGTGTAAGATTCTTCTTGAACTATCACTTTAATTCCCACCAATCTAGTTTTGTATTCCAACATCTCAATTAGTCTAGCGTGAGGAATACTGACAAAGTTTTGATTAGTTCGTTTGGACAATTCAATTCCGGTTTTCCACTGTGCATTTTTGCCAATTACTAGCGTCCCAATTTGATGCGCCGTCAAAATATCGACGATTAATCGGCTGGTGTGATGCAAGTAATTATCTACTTTTTGGTGGCGACACCGGGTCAAGCGTTGAATCCGTGATGAGTAGGAGCGATTTCCTTTTAATTGAGACTGCAATTGGGCCTTACGTTTGTTGTAGAACTGGTTAATTGACTTTAATGGTCGCCCGTTAATCAACAAAGGCATAAATCCCGGTTGATTTGAAGTTAGCGCCGCTAAATTGTCCAGTCCCAAATCAATACTAGCTACGAAGTTGTTATTGTTCGCGGTGGGCTCCGGTTCATGGTAAATTACCTCAATTACATAAGCATCGCATTTGGGAACCAATCTAACTTGACAGATTTGTTCGGGATTTATTTGGGTTTTGATTGAAATCTCAGTACCCGATAGTTTAATAATTCCACTCTTTAACTGCCTGCTACTAATCGCTTGCTTTGTATAAACCAGGATGTTTCGACCTTTTACTTTATCTTTGTACTTAGGTAGTTTGGGACGACCCGTAAATTTAGAGGCATCTTTTTTGTAAGCTTTGAGAGCTTCAAAAAATGATTTCCAGTTTTTATCTAACAACATCAAGATTTGCTGGCTTACTTTGGCGGGCATTGCCTTGTAAGCTTCGTGAGATTTCATCAAACGATTCATTTCGTTGTAATTGATGTAGCCCCATCCATACACAAAGCTTTGACGGATCGCATAATTGGCAGCATTGTAAAGATTCTTCGATTTGAAAGCTAGTTCGTCAATCTGAGCAAAACGGTGTTCGGTAGATTTGATGATGTGACGTTCTGTTAGCTGCATTCTGAACCTCCTTCTTTGGGCTCGGCGATTGTGGGGAGTAGTCAACTATAATCAAACGACTTTCTGTCTGTCATGCCGGATGTGGCAATGCCAGAGGGCTTGGACGCCTCCCCATGCGGTTGTGTAACTTATTATTGTTTTAGCGTAGTTTGATAGTTTTATTTTTAACATCCTGATTACTGGATACCACAATCGCTTATCCCTGCTTACAAACTGAATGAAGTTTTATAATACATTTAACCCGACAAATCCAGGACTAAGCCTGATACTACCCTGTATGGCAATACAGAAAAAGCTGCAAGCTCTCCTGTCAAGGAGGTATCTCTCAAAGCTTTCAACAAGATATTGAAAGCGCCATTTGAATTTCTGTCCACACTTTGAACTGGTTTTTGATGTTTATTCTTCCGTTATGCCTACTACAAAACTGCCATATTTAACAGCAGCTTGATGGTTCAACATTTGCTGGAAATGATAATGACTCAAAGTGACCATGGTCTTAGCTGTTTTAGTCGCTAAAGCATTTTTCTTCTCAGTCTACACTACCAGCTTTTACCTAATTATTCAAGAAGTTTCTAGAAAATCATTTACTTTGTATCAACAGTTTGAATCAACTGCGCCACAGCCCGATCGACTTTAGCCATTTTCTTGCGAATCTGGCTGATATAGCCTTTCTCAAAAAGATGAGGTATGGCTGACAGCTTACATAACCGCTGAAATCAAGAGGGCTCTCTTCCCAACAACGTCCGCGAATCTTTGTGAAAACCGCTATATGCACGTCCACCACTCTCTCTTCTGATGCGTACATCGATTTCCAACCCCAGATTTTTTCGATTATTTGTTGGCGGCTCCAAGATTCACCCGGATGACTTGCCAAAAAATGCAATATCTTAAATTCCATCGCTGTTAACCTGATAACTGTGTCGTTCAGTGTTACTTCCCGACGCGCTGGATCGATCGCAAATCGATCGAATACAATCCGTGATGGAGTCACACACCTCATGCGTCTCAACACAACTTCGATCCGAATTGCCAACTCCGCCAGACCAAATGGTTTGCAGATATAATCATCAGCACCTGCGGACAGAACTTTAAGTCGATCGGCTTGGTCTGTACGGCTGCTAACCATGACCACAAAAACATTAATACGGCGCTGCATTTCCTGGCACAGATGATAGCGTGTAGTATCCGGCAAATTCCAATCGAGAATTACTATCATCGGGTTGAATTCCTCAAATAATGCTAAATGAGTCTCGCCATCTGCGGCCGAATGTACCTCATATTTCTGATTCAACAATACTGCTGAAGCAGTCTCCCCATGTGCATTAGCAGTCAAGACAAAAAACTTTATTTAGGGTAAATTTAAAACTTAGGCATAGACCAAAGAAACCGGGTTTTTTCCTTAATATGCAGGTTACAAGGCATTTTTTCGTAAAAAGCCCGGTTTGTTGCCACCCGTGCGTACAGTCATGTTAGCGAAGAGTAAATCCCAGCTCGTTCCAGGTAAACGGACTTGTTTCTGCCAATTCTCCTTGCAATTTTGCTTCCAAGTCAAAGGGCTTCCCACAATCCCAAATTTTGATTTCTAGGCGTTCTGGAAATACTGTTATTTCTAACTCGATTGGAGTTGCTAATGGCAGGTCTTTGTGAGCATGGCGAACAGCATTTGTAAATCCTTCGATTGTGGCAAGTCTCCATTGGTGAAAAACTGGTTCTGGAATCGGTAGATGCTCTAATTGATCGACCCAAGATAAAACTTTATCAACCGCCTTGATATCAGAATTGCTTGTAAGGCTAATTTTTTGAAGTGGCTGGTTTGAACAGGCTTCGGATTCGGTATCTCGTTGTTTTGGAAACCATTTATTTAAAACATCGATCGGTCGCTTAACACCACTAGCTTGAGGGCTGTCTTGGGGTTGATAATGTTTCATCAGGAACAAACAGTTTCGACTGTCATAAGTGCGGGTATATGTTAGCTCATCGGCTATTTTCCCAAGGACTTTTATGCCTATCCCACCTGACGGAATTTCATCCATGTTATCTCTCATTAGATTGCTATCCTTTGTCATTATTTAATGGGTAATTTTTTAGTTAAAAAAGGAGTGGCTTTCTTAGACTGGAGTGCGAACATCTGGATCCCTGGAAATATAGAGCCAATTTGGCATATACAGGCTTAGCTGTGGGGGACGATCGCACTCAAGCACAAAAAACGAACGGTTTTTACGAAATAGGGATGCTCCCGTTGTAGTCCTTATCATTGTCTCTTGGTTGCTCGCGTCTTGACAAACTCAGTTGGCGATCGCTAAACCGATCGAAAACTGACATTGACAAATAAATAAGTAAATTATACAATGACGACCCTCAAAGCCTCTGAGGAGGGACGAGAAAGAATTAAGCAAGCTAGAAGTGAGAGGCGATGCACTATAGAAGAACTCTGATGGCTGGTAGAAGCGAGTCAAGAGTTAGAGCGCGATCGCCCTTGGACAGAAGTCAGGCCCTATGCCGATGGCCTCTGGCTGCCTACTTAGGGGCGTTGGCGATCGAGTTTAATTGCGATCGATCGCCCTCCCGTTCACCTTTAGACTGGAGACCCAGTAGAAATGATATAATAGCCAAAAGTTTTTAGAACAGTTGGCGATCGCATTAAGACCAAAGAAACCGGTTTTTTTGCGTAATCTATAGCCTATAAGGCGTCTTTTCGTAAAAAACCCGGTTTTTGACCACCCGTGCGTCCAGGACTGTAGAACTAAAGATCGTGCACATTACTCTAAAACCCGATCGCAATCTATTCAATGAAGCCCAATTCCAAAAAATAAGACGGCGGTTGAAACCGCGACTGCACAAACGAATTCCGCCTCTGCGGAATGAAGAAACCGCCGGGTATTCAACCCGCTTGGAGTGGGTTTTGTTTGTATAGACGCGGTTTCAAACCGCCAGGTATTCAACCCCCTTGGAGTGGGCTTTATTTGTATAGAAGCCGTTTCAACCGCCCGGCCTTCTTAAAAAATATTCCGTTATCGATCAAAACAGAAATTTTACTGCGCCTTGGGCGATGACTTGTGAGGGCTTACTACAGCTTTCGGAATATCCATCACCGGTGCATTCACCCCAAGCATCAAATCGTTGGGATTAACAATCTCTACTACAGGCTCGTTTAAAGCTACAATCAAACCGTCAGATTCAGCAGGAACGGGGGATGTAGCAAACTGGGGAGCAAACAATTGACGGCTGCCAGCGACACCAGCCACTGCTGCAACCAACAAAGCTGCGATCGCACCTCCACCCAAAACCCAAATCCGTTTCGTCTGGCGTTTCTCGCGCTGCACAATCTTTGCAGCCAAATCCTGTGCAGATTGTTCCGCAGCAGGTACGGGCATTGACCCAAAAGCCTGTTGCATCATCATTAGTCGCGAGTACAAACGCTTCGTCGTGGGGTCGTTTGTCAGCAATTCCTCAACTTCCCGGCGTTCTGCCGCCGTCACTTCGCCATCGATGTAGGCACTCAACAATTCAAAGCTATCCCGCATCATAGTAGTTACATTTCCTTGGGGATAACTGTTGTTACCTTGACTTTGGGCGAGCGAATCCCCAATACCTTGATGATTCTGATTTTTATCCGATTCAAATTTAGAATTCATATTTCACACCACTTGTAAAATTAGCGGAAGCATCTCTTCGCTATTAGAATGATTTACTGCTTATTTATATTGTAAAATAGAAGCTTTGATGTCACAGCAAACTTCACCAAATCTTCTTAACCCGCCTCGGAAATCACCCTTGCTAATGACCGTCGAGATATTTTTGCAATTGTAACTGCAACCTTTGGCGAGCTCTAGCAATTCTTGACTTGACCGTTCCGAGAGAAACTCCAGTCATTTCCGCTATTTCTTCATAGGCTAAACCTTCAATTTCTCTCAACACAATTGTCGTGCGGAATACTTCCGGCAAATCTGCGATCGCCACTCGCAACTGATCGTAAAATTCTCTGGTTGTCAAATCTTCATCCGGCCCCGGACTGTCGGCCGGAAGTTCCCAATCAATCTCCCCATCTTCCAGAGAACGGGGTACGTCTAACGACAGCGGAGTTCGCACCCGCTTGCGCTTGCGTAACTCATCGTAAAACAAATTAGTGGCGATGCGACTCAGCCAGCCCCGAAATTTAACTGGCTCTTGCAAGCGGTTAATATTGCGATAAACTCGAATCCAGACTTCCTGAGCCAAGTCTGCTCGGTCTTGCCAGTCAGGGGCCAGGTGATACAGAACCCTGTCTACGTGGGACTGATACCGCTTCAAAAGTTCTGAAAAGGCAGTGCTCTCAGGTCGATTTCCTTCCTGACACCGCAACACTAAGTCATAATTAGAGAGTTTTTCGGATGGCAATTGCACTCTTTGAACGGTCGCCACAACCGCAGACCAGGACACGGAAATAAATTCGCTCATGTGTGGAATTGGCTCATCGAACATTCCACTGTGTTTGACGCTGCCCGATCGCGATTGGTTCCTGGACTCGGAAACTGCGATCGACTTCTGACTAATGACCGGTAACTTCGCACGATCCAATACTAACCCAACTGCTAGAACCATCTGCCCAATGTTCCTTTTTCCAAATCGGTACATTGTGTTTGAGCGTATCTATGGCGTACTGGCAAGCTGCAAAGGCTTCCCCCCGGTGGGGACAGCCCACAGCCACCAGCACACTGATTTCCCCCACCTGCAAGTGTCCGACGCGGTGGTGAATGACCACCCGATTGACATCGACCCACTGGCGGCGCATTTCAGTAGCGATTTGCTGGAATACTCGCACGGCCATCGGTTCGTAGGCTTGATATTCTAACGAAACTACAGCTTGACCGTCAGTTTGGTTGCGGACTGTACCGCTCATCATTACCACGGCTCCGTTCGCTGGGTCATCTGCCAAAGTGTAGATTTCCTCTACAGACAAAGGAGCTAAGGTAATGGCAAAACTGTCTTTACTATTCCGTTGAGGAATTGTGCCGATCGAAAGCGCAGCGCTATAGTTCATTGCGAAAGAAATGGTGCTGGAGAACTCGATCGATCTTGACACAAATCAAGTCGCGAGCGATCGATCTTGCATCTTTGTCATGGATACATAAAAGTCAATCTTTAGCAAGATGTCTATGGCCCCGAACGGCTGTAACAGTGCGATCGGGTCAATATAACTCGCCCGAACCAAATTGACACGGTGCCCGAAGATGAGTAGGAGACTTGTGCGATCGAACAGTCGATCGGGCTGTAGCAACTCAATCAGTAAGCACGCAAAAATAAGCAGTATCATGCCCAACTCACTGCCAGCCATCTTCAACTCAAAGCGATGACTCTATTCCCTTTTGAATGATACAGTTAAGTTTAATTTAACCCCGATTGCGATCGGCGCAGTCCAAATTTTCAGCAGAAAATGTAAACTTTATTTATTTTTTGCTCCACCAAGCTACTTAAATGACATGATATACCTGTGCAGAGTTGAGCCAAATTGGCCTATACTCGGCAAAAGCAAGACGGTAACAACCTCCCTCTTGCGCCTGTTCTGACCAAAGAACCAGACGCAAGCCTTGGGCTACCGACACCGGAAAAAGTCCGTTGCGGTTTCAACCCTCTTGAATATTTCTTTACACACTAATCGAAATAGTTGTGTTAAAGTCACCAAAGCAAGTAGAAGAAACCATCTACGTCTTGAAACATCCTAGTACGGAGAAATCCCGGCAACTGACATATCCGACGCAAGAAGATTCGGAATAGTTAAAGAGCAAATAATGGCAGGTTGTAGAGCGTACAATATCTTTTGGCTAGCGATGGTCTGAAAGCGTCAAAAAACTATACGCAATGTTTGGAGAAATCTAAACTGAGTGGGTAGGGGCGATTTGATAGCCACGAGTGAAAATCCAGATTCGGATTTATCAAGAATCCCTTCGCCTTTAGGCATGGGGAGTATAAAGTGAGTTTGCACGAAAAAACGTTAATCACAATCACGAGGAAACTATGGAAGCACTAGCATTGAGCCACTCTTTTGTTGCTTATGAATCTCCAGAGTCCGAGCTCCAACTGGAATTGAAAATTCCTAAATCTGCCGTGGTAGGCGTTGCAGGTCTGGCAGTAGCCCTGTCTATTCTGAGTGTGAGTGGCGAAGCGCAGGCAGGTTGCCACTACAAGCGCTGCGGGGGCGGTCACCGTCATCACAGCTACGCCGAAGTTGCCACCAATGGTGGCAGACTGAATATCCGCCACCGAGCCACTCGCTGTTCTCATGTCATCGGCAAGTTATACGATGGAGACAATGTGAAATTGACCGGTCGTTACAGACACGGCTGGGCACAGCTCAAAGGTGGCGGCTGGGTTTCTACTGCGTGGCTTGACTAATTCTTAACTAGAGCAATTTACATTTCTAGAAAGAGTTTGAATCGTTACCAAGCTGGTCTTGGTAACGATTATTTTTCAAGAGGCCTTTGATGGTGACAAATAATCAAAGATCCGAAGTTATATCGTTAACAACTGAGAACCTAAACTTTACCGCCACCGATCAAATACAGTAAAGCCATCCGCACCGCTACGCCACTGGTAACTTGCTGAGAAATCAGGCTAAATTGCGGATCGTCCATCAAATCCGAGCTAATTTCCACGCCGCGGTTAACTGGGCCCGGGTGCAACACCTTCACATCCGGCTTGCAAAGTTTCAGCCGATCGCGCGTAACTCCATACAAAGCATGATACTCTCGTAAACTCGGCAGCAAATGCTGGCTCATCCGTTCCTTTTGCAGCCGCAAAGTCATCACAAAATCAGCATCGGCCAAAGCAGGTTCAAGCTGCCAGTGCAAAAATAACTTACCTTCCCTACCATTGCCACACTCAGCAAACAACAGCGGCAACAAAGTCGGCGGCCCGGCTAAATGAACCTCAGCCCCCGAAGCCGTTAAACTCCAAATATTAGACCTCGCTACCCGGGAATGCAAGATATCCCCCACCACAGCAATTTTTTTGCCCGCTAAAAGTTCTAGTCGCGGACGTTCGGCATCTAACAAAGAACAAATAGTAAATAAGTCTAGCAAACCTTGCGACGGGTGTTCGTGCTGGCCGTCTCCAGCATTGAGAACGCTGACTCTCGAACCCAAGCGATCCATTTCTGAAGCAATTGTACTGGGAACTCCAGCCTGTTCGTGCCGGATCACCATCAAATCCGTTCCCATCGCCAGATAAGTCTTAGCCGTATCCAGAATAGTCTCCCCCTTCGTCAGAGAAGAACTTCCCGGTGTAAAATTCAGCGTATCCGCCGACAGCCGCTTCGCCGCCAACTCAAAACTGTTGCGAGTCCGAGTAGAAGGTTCAAAAAACAAATTCGCGACCACTTGACCCTGCAGGGCCGGCACTTTCTTGGTGCGGCGGCCTAGCACTTCCCGAAAACTGGCGGCAGTTTGCAGCACCGTGTCGTATTCGTCGGAGGTAAAATCAGCCAGAGTGAGAATGTGTCGCCTTTTCCAAGTCATACAATTTTAGATTTGAGATTTGGGATTTACGATGATGGGTTCGGAACTTACTTGCACGCCTGTGTCGGGCGGTCTACAATGTTCGATCGACAGTCGCGGGGATGCCGATCAACAGTATCCAACAATTTTTGACCACCTTTGCCGTAAGTAGAGTTATAATTAGTAGATGTCGGATCGGACTCCCCTCTCACAGCAAAGCCAGCGTTGAAGCTGAAACAAGTGCGTGGGGTTTAGTTTACTCGCCCGAAAGCCAAAATTAAGCTGTAGCAGCGCTCAAGCAGTAATTGCAGTTTCTCGGAACCTCAGCCTTGTCAAAAACCAGCCTTCAGCAGCCATTGCATCTGCTATTATGTAGAAATAATCAAGGAGGCAAACCTCCTACTGCCGATCGACAGCATATAGCGGGACATTCCAAAGATGATTAATTCTTTGCAGTCGGTCTTGACTCTTCAGTCCTGCTTATAGCCCCTTGTCAAAATGAACTGTGTTAAGATACAAGTTGAATATGTAGCTTCCCGACAAAAATCTACACGTATCTTGGCGAGACTGTTCTTGGCGAAACTGCGGTAATAAGTGTGCGCTGGGAAGTGGTAATTACACAAGATTTAAACAATTCAAGAGGTATTATGAGCCAGCAGGTTATACAGCCGATGGTTAAGTTCCAACGTCAGGTGCATTCTCTCGTCACGTCTGGCATTATCCAGCCAACAGACAGCATTTGGAAAATAGCTCTACTTTATGGAGATGAATGGCCTTACTGGAAACAGCAGCTCCTAGAGTTTGATTTTTCCATGCAAGACCCCGTGAGCGAGTTGATAGCTGTAGAAGGTTGGGACGAGGAATAACAGAGGAAACCGACGACTTTGGTTGGGGGAGAAATTAAAATAAAAAAGCGATCGGCTAAATTTCATCAATAAATTTTCCGTCGCTAACTTTTTCCCTCTTATCTCTTCCTTCTGACAGTTGATAGTTGACAGCTTGTCTGAAGAACACAAAGTCGTTTTTCATATTTCTTTTGATATCGGTGTTGAATTTCGGGCATACACCAAATATACTGTGGGCAGGTCGAAAAAAGAAAATTTCCAATGCAACTCACGTACAAATACCGCCTCAAACCCACAAAAGCCCAATTAGGAACAATCACTACTCACCTAGAACTCTGTCGCCGTCAGTACAACTACCGATTGAGTGAAAGATTTAGATGGTGGGAAGCGACGAGAACACCTGTTAACGCCTGCCCCTTAACTGCATCCATAGTTTCTGTCGAGGAGATTTATCAAAATATTCCTTTGACTAGAGTGCAAACTAGAGATGGTAGAAAGAAGGATTCCTCAGGCAATTCTTTGACCAGGAAAGGTGATGTTTTTTCAAACATTGAGAGTGGTTAGGTGCAGTGGCAAACCATTCAGTTAGCGGATCTGAAAAACACTAAAAAACTGTTTTCTGATTACAAAGCCTTGAATTCCCAGGTTTTACAGGATGTGGTTAACCGAGTGGAAACTTCCTTTTCAAACTTCACCACGCCTGACAAAAATGGCAATCGCAGAGGCAAACCTAAATTCAAGGGATTCCATTACTACAAATCTTTTACTTATCCTCAATTAGATAATTTAGATATTATCAAGGATGAGCAAAATAGAATTTGTGTTAACCTAGCGAAGATAGGTCAAATACCGATGGTTTTCCATCGTTCAATACCAGCAGGATTTAAAGTTAAGACGGGGACAGTTATCAGGGAAGCAGACGGGTGGTATATTGCCTGACGCTAGAAGATAAGACAGTTCCCGTAGCGGTTGCAGAAATTCAACCGACTGATAAAAACACTCTTGGTATCGACTTGGGGATAACCAATTACGTCTATTTTTCTAAGGTTGAAAGAGTTGAGAATCCTAGATTCTTGAGGAAGTCGGCTCAGAAATTAGCAAGGCTTCAAGCAAAACTAGCGTCGAGAGTTAAAGGTTCTAAACCCTGGAAAATTATCAAGGACAGGATTTATAGGCTGCATCAATTTGTAGCTAGGGCGAGACTTGACTTTCAATTCAAAGTTGCACATGAGCTGTTTGGCAAATGCGATGTTTTGGTGGTTGAAGACTTGAGTCTCAAGAATCTAACTAGACGTGCCAAATCTAAGACTGATATCGAGGATGGCAATTTAGTTTACTTGCCGAACGGTCAGTCAGCTAAAAGTGGCTTGAATAAATCAATGCTTGATGCTGCTCACGGTCAATTTGCTAGTGTTCTCAAGTATGTCGCTTGGAAATTGGGTAAAAATGTTTTGTTCGTCGATCCAAAGGGAACTTCTCAATATTGTTGGAACTGCCTCAACAAAGTACCGAAAGAATTGTCTCAGCGGTGGCATTCTTGTCAATGCGGTGAGTCTTTGGATCGAGATGAAAACTCAGCTAAACTTATTAGAAAAATTGGTCTGAATCATCAAAGTGGCGGGGGAACTCCGTCACTCAAAAAAGCCTTTGCAGAAAAGGAAAAAGAAGCCTGCGGTCTAACGGTACTCCGTTGACCGTCAGGTTCGTTCACAGACAAGTGGCTAGAGCCCTAGCTAATTGTTGAGCAGTTTGAAAGCGATCCCCAGGTTTAGCTGCGGTGGTTCGTAGAATGACCTCCCGCAACTTCGGGGCGATCGTTGGAATATTCTCGAGCTTAAATCCGTAACCTCTAGCAATTTTTCCGTAAAACTTTTGAGGGCTTTGGGCTGTCAGCAAAAAAATCAAAGTCGGCCCAATAGCATATAAATCTGACTGAGGGAGAGGCTGTCCCCGGTCTTGTTCTGGTGCGGTGTAGCCTTCAACGCCGATGCGAGTGCCCGGAGGAGTGCCGATTTCTTTAACGGCGCCAAAATCCAGCACTGTAATGCCATTGTCGCGGTGGCGCACTAGCAAATTGGCAGGTTTAATATCGCGGTGGACGATCGGGGGTTTTTGAGAGTGAATGTAGTCCAAAATTTCACAGGTTTGGATCATCCACTCGATCGCCTGTTGGGGAACAACTGGCCCGCGATTGTAAATGCGTTTTTCTAAATCCTCGCCGTGAAGCATTTCCATCACCAAATATTTTTTGCCACCTTCGACAAAAAAGTCAAAAAACTGAGGAATGCCTGGATGGTGCAGCGCTTTGAGAGTTTTAGCTTCACGTTCAAACAGTTCTTGAGCTTTGACTATTTGAGCCATGTCAGCATTCATTTCCTTGAGAACTACCAGAGAAGCTGCGGGAGAACTTCCCGGTTGTTGAGCTTTGGCTTTCTGTCGATCCCAGGCTAAAGTTGTTGTTCCCATACCGCCTTGGCCCAAAGTTCGCAGCACTTGGTAGTGGCGGATTGTGCGATCGACTTTAATCGGTTCCCCACAGTGGATGCAGAATAAATTACCCGGCGGATTTCCAGCGTGGGTACACTGCGGCGTGCCAGGATTGAAAGTAGGGATCGCCTCAATTTTGCCCCCGACTTGAATAGTCAGAACTTGGAAATGCAGAATTGGGCCGCCCCGCGCCAATTGGATCAGGGCACCGTCGGATATCCAACCCTGAGACATGAGAGTACCGTTAACAAAAGTGCCATTTGTCCCGGAATTGACTAAATACCACTGGCGGTTAGCACCGCTTTTAACTCTTTGCAATTCCACGTGATCCCGCGACACCAAAGCATTGGGAATCACAACATGATTTTCAGGAGAGCGGCCGATGCGGACAATGGACTCGTTCTCGAAACTCCACTGTTGCAGAGGGGTATTTTTTTCTGGATCTAAAAGAGTCAGCAGCATTTTAGATTGATGTGATTAATCTGCTAATAACTAGCAAGAGTTGCCCCACTTCTGGGTAGGCAATTTTTTTGCCCGCGCCAACTGTCATAGCTGGCTATTGAAACAGGAAGTAATAACTAGAGATCGATCTGTTGCATCTTTCCCGAAGTAGGTATTATTACAAGAATTTTAACCCTTAGCTTTATCAAACCTTTATTAAAGCACATTTTTTATTAAAGATTGCACAAAGATGCTATTGATATCTAACTTTAATAAAATATTTCGCGTACTATTACTGATAAATAGATCGAGTTAGTTGCCGAAGCATATCTACTTAATTGTATCAAAATTAAGGACGAAATAACATGATTAAAAGTTGGCAAAAAGTTGCTGTTGCTGCTGCTACCGTTCTTGGATGGGGGGCGACAGCAGTCAAATCAGCAGAGGCTGCATCAGTGAAATTAACTTTTTTTCAAGGCGTGGATACTCCTGTAGCTGTAGGCTCTTTCAGCTATGATGAATCGACTCCTTATGAAGCTATTTTTCCGTCAACAATGTTGGGACAACCTGCTTTAGAAATTAAGGCTAGCGATAAATGGTTTGTCGTAAAGGACTTTGCTGTAACTTTATTCGGGCTGTCGTGGAACTTGTCCCAGGCTAGCTTTGACAGAGCTAATATACTTTCACCTTTGTTGTGGGCACCGTTGGATCCACGATCTCAATTAAAAGTTGTTACGGCAAGTTTTTTCCCTTTCGGTTCCGCAGAACCTACAGTATGGGGAAATTGGGTATTTGGAAATATACGAAGACTTCCAAATCTGGCAATATTTGGGAATAGCCAGGGGCCAGAAGGCAGTATGAGCTGGCAGCAAAATGGTGGTGTCCTATCAAACGGAATGTACCTCCACAGCGGATATGTAATAGCAGAGGAAGTCAAGCCTTGCTCTGAAAACTCTGAGGCTGTTCCCGAACCTGCAACAATTGCAGGTTTAACTCTGGCAGCCGCCGGCTTGGGAGCGGCAAAGAAAAAGTTTGGAGCATCGAAAGTCTAAAATCGAAATGGGCCCACCTGTGCCCGAATGATAATTGCCGTGATATTGTCATGACCGTTGCGCGTGTTGCCCAGTTCAATCAAGTCGGCAACTCCCTCCTCGAGATTAGCTTGGGGATTGAAAAGAGGTGCGAGAGTTTCACGCCAGTGAGTTTCTAACAAATCATTATCTGTCAAACCGTCGGAAGCCAAAATCAATAAAGTATCTTCGGACAAGTCTAAAAACTGCACGTCTGGCTTGAGAAAATTGCCGTCTCGCGGGCCAATGGCTTGAGTTAGTTGATAGGCGTCGGGACGGGAATAAGCAGTTTCGGCGTCAACCCCGCGCTTAATTTCGCGCTGGCCTACTTCGTGATCTGAGGTGATTTTTTCTAGTGTCTGTCCCTTTCGGAGTCGGTAGAGACGACTGTCGCCGACGTGAGCAACGGCGAATTTGGTGTCTTGAACTAAGACTGCGACTAGGGTTGTACCCATGCGGCCGATGCCAGAGCGACCGTCCTTTTGATTGATTTCAAAGATGGCTTTGTTGGCTAGCAGCACTCCCTGCCGAATGGTATCAGGCTCGGGTAGTTGATTTTCCCAACTGGTTTGGAAGAATTCTCTGAGGGTTTCAGCGGCTAATTGACTGGCTACTTCTCCGCTGTCGTGTCCGCCCATCCCGTCGCAGAGAATGTAAAGCCCTTTGGTTTGAAAGATGCGACCGAAGGATGTTTCGAGTTTGTTAAGCTGAGTCCAGATGCTGAAAAAGTCTTCGTTGTGCTCGCGGGTGCGGCCGACATCGGTGAGACCTGCGTTTTCTAAACTGTAAATCTGGACGGGCATGGGCTGAGTTAAGACCTCACCAACAACTTCGGGGGGTGAGTTATCGGGGATGTCTGTTTGGAAACGGGTGGGGGTTAAGGTTGGTGAAGGTGCGGGTTGGAGTTCGAGGGGAACGGTTTCCAGGCGCGATCGCAATTCTTCTATAGTGTTAATCTCGCCTTTGTACATTTGTTGCAGCAGTTCGAGCAAGGCGCCAAACTGAGTGCGCTCGGACTGGTTAAATATCGCCTGCCACAATTGCCCCAAATCTACCAGTTGCAGGTTTGAGCCGGCGGGTTCGGGATAGAGGTATTGCAACCGCAAAGAGGCAAAGGAAAAGGAAGAGTCGGGATTGACCCGCAAATTTGTCAGTTCCAACAAGCTTTGGCGGCAGCGCCAGGGTTCGAGGGCCGCCCAAAGTTCGGTCATTTCGTGCAGCCAGTACACAATTTGCTGGGTGGAAGTTTCGGGTTGACTCCAGCGTTCTACCAGCAGCGGCCATTGCGAACAGTCTTCTAGCAGCAGTACGGCCTGTTGGTTGTCTGACCAGCTATCGTGAATGACTGGCAGGTTGTGAGAGAAGTGCCACCGCAGTGCCAGATAAGGTTCAGCTATGCCTTGGCAAAGTTCTGCTAAGGCGGAATTGGTCGCATTTTCTCCGGCTTCGATAGCTGCGGTGTAGGGGGATGTGCGTTTGGCGACGCTGGCAGAGTTGGCTGCTAGCATTGCTTTGAGGGGTGACAGTTGCAGCGGCTGACAGTCCAATACTGTTGCTGATACTGTGTCTGAGGGTTTTCTTGCTGGCAAGGTTTCTAGGAGTTGGTAGCGCTGCTGGCTGTCTAGATACGCTCCTGCTGGCTGGGAAGGGATTAAATATTCGGAATAGGGGGCCCAGATTGTTGGGGATGGGGGAGATGCGCCCTCGGGGTTCTCTGTTGCTTCCTGGGTTGGTTCTGGCGGTGGTACGGTCGTGAAAATGTTGTCCGATGGGGTTATTTCGCGTTCTGGTGTTGTATTAGAGCTTTTTTGGTCTGTTTGAAAGGATTCGGTGGCGATCGCCCCCACGACAATTTCAGCGCCACTAATTTCTGGGCTGCTGGATTCGGCCGCATCAAGTTGTGGAGAATCGGCGGTGATTTCTGTTTTAATGGTGTCTGCGATCGATTGGGGAG
This sequence comes from Microcoleus sp. CAWBG58, assembly GCF_020883045.1. Classification (NCBI taxonomy): domain Bacteria; kingdom Bacillati; phylum Cyanobacteriota; class Cyanophyceae; order Oscillatoriales; family Microcoleaceae; genus Microcoleus; species Microcoleus sp. CAWBG58. The sequence goes on from NZ_JAHRFA010000035.1 coordinate 39,887, forward strand.
AGTTTTGGGTCGATCGGGTTTCTGGAAAATTCTCGGTTTTTTGTGTAAGCTCGGCTGATAGTATAGTTGACTCGTCTAGCTCGCCTGCTGGAAAGTTCGATCGACCGCAGATAATCGCCCGCCACACTTGACCTGTTGTGACGCCACAATTCTGACATAATTCGGCGCTAACAGCGACTTGGGTTCCACATTGGTGGCAAGCTTTGTAAGTTAGGGAATTTCCGCATTGTTGACAAAACTTGTTTAGATTGGGATTTTCAAATTGGCAGCGGGGACAGAGGAGCATAGGGGTTTTATATTGGAGATGTGCGATCGAGTGAAAGCGATGGAGAAGTTTTGGGTTTGGGGTGGTAAGTTTTGACACTCTCAGGTCTAAAGACACCGAGATTCTGCGGACAGAATAGGCTTTGGTAATATCCAAAGTCTAACTCTCGCTGGGAGTCGTCAAACACCGTCTACCCAGTTGGTTTAAGCCTACACCTAACTTACTGGCTACTTTTCTCAGAATGTTGGCAGCACCATTTAAGTCTGCATTCACCACCCTGCCATTAGCTGACTGATACAAGCCACGTTTAATTCGTTTTCCAGATGCTTTCCACCCAGATGGTTTTTCACCATATTGGGGCAGGGAGTCTCCATCCAAAAAACTAGCTTTCGACGTATACGCTTCTTCGGTTTCAGCAAACCTAATGCCATGCAAATCACAGAGTTCTTTTAACCTATTTTTCAGTTTACCTAAAGGCATTTGAACAAACTTTTGATTATTCACTTTGCCGAGATTACTGTTAGACTTGAAACCTTCATTCCACCCAACTATCAGCGTGCCAATTCCGGATTTCAGGCAATGGTTGACGATCAACTTTGCAGCCTTATTGATACCATCACGTATTTGGTGATTGCGTTTGCGGGTTACACGGTCTAGCCAATTATCCCAATAACCTTCTGGCTTTCCTTCTGTTCTCGTTGCTACTTTCTTGTTCCACAATTGATTCATCGCTTTCATAGCACGAGCATCAATCAAGAAGGAGTTTCCTAATGTATCGACACAAGCTGCTAAATTATCAGCCGTTCCCAAATCAATTGATAACGCTTGATTAATGTCCAGATTATGTATTTTTTTTTCAACCTCGTAGGACATCTCAAGATAAAAAGCACCATTATTAGGGAGAATTGTAAACTCTTTAACATCAGAAAAATCAAGATTTGATGGCATAGGTAGAAAGAATTCAGAAACTCCAAACCACCTTCTCACCGTCAAACCCAAGGAAAATTTTAACTGATTGCCAACAAGTTTCGGTCTTAACCCTCCAGAATTAGGATAAGCTACTTTGAACAGCTTAGACCCTTTCAGGTATCCCGGTGGCTTGGGCTTAAAATGCAATTGACCTTTGATGTACAAATCTCTTAATTCTTTAAAAGATTTGAAGGCTTCGGTGACAGACATCAATGTTTGTTGCATTGGTGTTGATGGCAATGATTTAGCAACCATTGATTTTGAAACTGACGATTCAACAGACAAGTCAAACTTTCCAGTCAACAGTTTTCCGGTCTTAAAAAAAATCTGACGAGCCAAATAAACGCCACTATTATACAGTTTGCCAGATTGTTGACAGAGATACTCTAACAAAGCTTTAAGCTCTTTGTTAGGAGACAGCAATACTGGCTGAACTCCCATTATTTTTTTTATTTTATTCACCTCTGTTTTCCTGAATATTGCTTGAATTGTCTACTTTTGGCTATTATACTAGACATCTCAACCTCGCTCCACAAAATATTTAAGAAAAAATAAAGAACACGGGGACTCAAGTCCCTCGCGTCGCTTCCCTCTCAGGACTAAAGTCTCTGAGTTTCCCGCATTCCGTATTGATTTACGAGTTTTGAGTTTTGAGCGTGACTCGCAACGGATAACTCCCATTGCCCTACCACTTATTTTATCGGCATCGATTCAGAACTAATACCAATTCTCTAAAATTGTGCAACAGTCTTCGACCCCCCCTAGCCCCCCCCTTGCTAAGGGGGGGAAAGAAGAATACTGTTGCATTCTTTTTTAAAATTGGTATAAGATATTTCTTAAAACTCAGATGCGACATCCATGTCAGGAATCAGCCCTGCGAGGGAGAGGGGGAGAGGGGGAGAATGGGAGAGGGGGAGAATGGGAGAGGGGGAGAATGGGAGAGGGGGGGAGATGATTGAGATGATTGAGATATAGAATTTAAATTGGGTACAGTTTGGAAGCATTTACTATCTAAGATTTTGCCTGTTTGCCTGACAAAAAACTGATTCGATCTGTGGGACGGGCCCGAAAGCCTGTTATATCGTTTCCGGTTGTATCGTCAGATGATTTAACCGCAGAGAACACAGAGGACACAGAGAGAGAAGATAGAGATGAATACAGGACGATGCAATCGGATTTGATATTACGGAAAAAAGTGCAAGGTCTCAATTAAAAGAGAGTGTCTGTATAATCTTCTTGGAAAACGGTCTCTCGGGCGATCGACACAATGGTAGAAAGAGGTACTTCACAGAAATATTTTCGCCGGAATTGTTCTTCGGAGACTGCGGCTAGGAATTGCGCTGCGTAACGGGCGGCGATGGGGGAATTTGGCACTAAGAATTGAGTTGAGGGGCTAGAGAATAAGGGTTTGGAGGTTTGAGTTCCGATTTCTCTGGCTTCGGGTTGTCTGGTGATGTGAAAAGCCCGATCGCGATAATTGACTTTGAAACCGAGATGTTTTAACGTTGTGAATCCAAGTTGCAGCGACGTGTCACTGATGCCGAGTTTTTGGCGGAGTTGCTGTCGGGTGACGGGTTTGTTGGTGCGGCTGAGGTATTTGGCGATGCCAATTAGCTGTTGGCAGATTTGCTGCGGTGGTAGCAATGGAGGTAAAGTATAGGCGATCGCGAGTTTTTTCTGAGTGTGCTGTGCTTGCCGAAACCAGACGCGCAATTCGTCCCAGCTTGCGGGGCATTCTTTGAGGATAATCGAGTTTTCGCGATCGAGCATTGGTGAATTGTCAGCTAGATTGTCGATCGGTATTTCAAATTCCAAGTTTGTGCTAACTGCTAATAACTCTTCATCATTATTTCTATTCCGCCAGTCAAATATCCAATCAATTTTAGTCTGGGAACTAACTTGTTTGTCATCCGTGCGTTCCCGCACTGCGATCAACCGCACTTCATAGTTCGACGTATAAGTATTGAAATCGAGTTCGACAGTCGCATCGCACCGCCCTTCGGGAACTTCATCTCGGTAATGCCCCCACCAAATGCCGGGAAAGCCTGCATGACTAGATTCATCCCAAATTTCAAAAGAAGTTTTGATATACTTTACTTCTTTTCCCTGTGAATCTTTAATATTTCTATTGTAGATATTCTTAAACCAGCAATTTTCAATCAGCAATTTTGGTGCGGGATTGCCCATGCCGCAGGGTTCAAGCAATTTCAGTTCTTGAAATAACTGTTTGCCTAATTCTGCAACTGTAATTTTCAAGTCTGCTAGAACTGGTGCCGCTGTCAAACTATCTGCGCTGTATTGCTGTCGCAGTTGCTGATTTATAGCATCTGTAAATAGCGGGATATTTTCAACTGGGAGACTCAAGCCTGCTGCGAAGGGATGACCGCCGAATCTATCCAATAAATGCGCTTGGTCTTTGACTAATTGGTAAAGGTCAATTTGATTGGCTGAACGGGCAGAACCGCGGGCAATCTTTGATTTTTGATTTTTGATTTGGGATTGATAAAGTGTTTCTGAATCCGACTCAAAAGAATCTATAAATTTAGTTTCTGGAATACTTTCTTTGATTTCTTCACTTCCTTCCGTGCAGAATAAAATTACCGGGCGGCCGTATTCTTGGGCGATTTGTCCCGCCACTAATCCTAATACTCCTACGGGCCATTGTGGGTCGCTGAGGACGATGACGCTGGTGGTTGAGAGGTCTAGTTTTGCTAGTTTTTCGGCTGCATCTTTTGCCACATCTTTTTGCAAAGATTTGCGCCTGGTGTTGGCAATTTCGGTTAGATTTGCTAGTTCTTCGCAGCGTTTTTTGTCCCGGCTGGTGAGGAGTTCTACGCAGAAGCTGGCGTCGCCTTGAATGCGACTGACGGCGTTGATTCGGGGGCCGAGGCCGAAGGAAATGTCGGTTGGGCGATCGCCCGCTCGTTTGCACAGTTCGAGTAATTTTGCAACTCCCGGACGGGTGGGATTTGTGATTTGTTTTTGCAGTTGTTCGATGCCGAGTTGTGCTAGGTAGCGACAATCTCCTGTAAGTTGGACTAAATCGGCAATTAAGCCGATCGCCACTAACTCCAATAAATCTGCGATCGGTCGCTCCGGAATATCCGGCAATGTGTGGTACAATGCTTCGATTAATTTGTAAGCTACCGCAACGCCGGACAGGTTAAACAGTTGGTGGTTGGGCGAAAAGTAGCGGGGATTGATGATTGCCGTCGCTGGCGGGCGATCGTCCGGTAATGTATGGTGATCGGTGATAATTGTATCAATGTTTAAGCTGGTAGCATATTCGATTTCCGCGATATTTGTGCTACCAGTATCGCAGGTAATAATTAAGCTAATTCCAGACTCATGTAACTTGTTTATTCCGGGAATATTAAGACCGTGAGATTCTGTTAATCGGTTGGGAATATAATAAGTTAGTTGGTCATTTTGAACAAAAAACTCTCCCAATCCGTCCCAAAGTACCGAAGTGGAGGTAATCCCGTCGGCGTCGAAATCTCCCCAAATAGCGACTTTTTCGCTGTTATTTCTGGCTTGCTGGATTCTTGCGATCGCCCAGTTCATTTCTAATCCGAATTCAAACGGACTTGCTGGTTGGTAAAATTGAGGATTCAGGAAACCTGGTATTTCTTCCGGGTTTTGAATTCCTCTATCCCAGAGAAGTGCAGCGGCGTAGTTTCCTGGGAGTTCGGGCGCGCAATTTCTGACAGTTTTAATCAACCAGTCTGGGGGTTGAGTTAAGGGTTTATTTTGCCATTCTTGAAGTAGTTGTGTCATAGGTTAGTTAATTCATTAATTCAAGCCGGGGCGGGTTCACCAAAAAATTTTAATTCAAATCGACAATATCTATAAACCTGCCCCCACCGATCGAAAAAATTTTATAATTCCAAACCTCAGAAACCGGGTTTTTTCCTAGATTTGTAGTTACTGAATGCAAAACTTCGTATAAACTGGGTTTTTCGTCTTCCAATGCGTTCAGGATTGACATAATATTATGCCATGTCGAGTAAGTTAACCATAATTATAGTAGGGGCGGGTTCGCCAACAAACTTTAATTCAAATCCATAATATCTCTCAACCCGCCCCGACCGAGCTTTAGTTAAATAGATATTTCCTCGATTATAGTAGCGGCGGGTTCGCCAACAAACTTTAATTCACACCCATAATATCTCTCAACCCGCCCCGACCGAGCTTTAGTTAAATAGATATTTCCTCGATTATAGCAAGATTTGGCAACCAATTAGTGGGAGTTTCTGCTGGAAGATTTGATGCGGAAGCTGTAGAGTCTTGGGTGCGGTTGCAGCGAGTAGCAAATTGACAGGAATCGCAAAGATTGGAAATAATTGGTACTTGAGGGAAGAATTCGCCACCTTCAGTATAGGGCTGTCGCCAGTAGGTTAGCTGCTGCAATAATTCGGTTAAATCTTGTTTTGTGCGATCGTGTTCTATTTGATTGTAGGAAAAAGTAAGTTTTTGTGGCGGTTCTTCTCCTTGCAATTGTACGAACCAGTATGTCATTGAAACTTGTTCCGGGGAATAGTCGCTAGTTTCTACTAGAACGTATAAATATAGTCTGGTTTGCCAACTTTCGGCTATCCATTTTGATTTTTGAGGGCGGGGATAGGTTTTCCAGTCAAGAATTTGGGCCGCGCTTGGTTCGGCTATTAGCAAGTCATAGATAACGGTGAACAGGTAGTCTTGAAAAATTAGAATCCGGGGGTGTTCCGCTTGGCGAAAAATTTGGTCGCTATTTTCTGAATTCGCAAACAATTCGGGGGCGGCGTTGATAAAAGCTGCCACACATCGTCCTAATTCTGGGTCTTGTTGGGTGATGGATTCTATCGACAATCCTAGTTCTCGCTGCTGCATCAAAAGGTGAAAGTGGCTGCCCCACGTGAGTTTTTCTTTGTGTTCGGGGGAGGCAGTAGTTGCCAGGAGTTCTAGGTAGCTATGCTGGAATTTGCGGGGGCATTCTTCAAGGATTTTGAGTTGAGTTTGGGAGAGTCGCAGCATTTTTGAGGTGTGAGTTTTTTAGTTTGTGGTAAAATTTTGTTATGCAAGTTATGAAAATCAGTAATTTTTGCGACTGCCAAACCATCTATTATTTTAAGATGGATTTAATTCAATCATCAGCATCAATAAACAGGGCTGACAAATCTCGATAACCACTGATAAATCGAAAGATTTCTACATCCTGTCCGATCGGCATATAGAGTATGAGATAGTTATCATCGGGAGACTGCGTAGGCCAGGTAAAATCTCGTCTCGTTGTCGTCCAAGGTTGGGAAACTGAGCAATTTTGGCAAATCTTTCGTCGAGCTTGCTTAAAAAGTAATCGGCTTTATCTAGTCCCGATTGACTAGCGATGTAGTCTGCAATTTGCTCGATATCTTGAATTGCCGGTTGAGTGAGGCGAAATTTTGGAGTCATGCTTCTGATGAAGTATAGCGCGATCGCAAATTAGCACGGATTTGTGTCATTGCGGTTGCACCGTCTACGACTTCACCGCATTGGGATGCTTGTTGACCAATTAGTGCATCTCGTTGAAGTTCTTGCAGTCGTCCTTGATAAATATCTTCTTGTTGTTCGAGTAGTTGAATACCTGCGAGTATAACTTCGATCGCACTTTTGTATTTGCCAGTCGTCAGTTGACGCTGCACGAGGGCTTCGACTTCAGGTGACAAAACAATTTGCATAGTATGTGAGAGAAGAAGTATTGGTTATATTAAAGATGGCTTCTTACTAATTATAGCAAAAATATATAGCAATCCTAAATGATTTGCTTGCATATGCGAGCAAGAGCCTCACCCTGTAAGAATTCTAGTCTAGATCTATTTTGCGACTGATTTAGGACTGCTATAGATAGTATTTTATAAGAATAGTCTCTCACCTACAAACTTCCAATTTTTTGAGCAAACCACATCGCGGCCGTTCCATTTCCTTCATTCAAAAGCTTTAAAGTCTCCGAAAGCAAAGCAATTGGCAATCCCTCAAGTGCTACCGAAAAATCGCATTCCTGATACTTCCCATTCTCCTGCAATCGAAATGCCAACACTCTCACGCCCTTAATATCTACCACCCAATACTCCGGAATTCCTAATGCAGCATACAAGCGCTTTTTTTCATCTAAATCGCTAGTCAAAGTAGTATCAGAAATCTCCCCGACTAAATCGGGAACTCGCCATTGATTGAGATTAATGCGGCGCGGTTCCCCTTTTTGCCACTCCGGGAAATCCCCTCCGATGTATAAAACTTTATCTGGCGCACCTGAACCCACTTGAGGTTTCTCAATTACACAACCGCTGAGAGAATCAAAAGTTTGTCCTATTTTAGTTGTAAACCACACAAAAAATATGATAGTAAACAAATCGTTAAATCTGGCGTGCTGAGGCCCTTCATTACCCATGTCGATCCAAAGATATCCTTCGTAAAAAAAAATTTTGGCTTCTGCTAAAGGCGGATTTTCGCAAGCCGCTATATAATCTTCCCACGTGGCGGCTTGCCATTGTGGAATTTGACCCGCTTCAGGAAGGATGAATTTTGCAGTTGTCACAGTCATAATTCACCAACAAGTTAAGGATAGTTTTATACTAGCTTATCTGATTTTAGCTAAACAATAAAAACCTGTGCAGCTTAGCTTAAAGTTTGTAGTTTAATCTCAAACTGACATAACTTTCCAATTTTAGAGGGCGATCGCGCGAAAAAACCTCCTACTTTTAGAGGGCGATCGCGCGATCGCCCCAAATGTTAGTCGGGTTGCAAGTCAAACACTAACAGCAGCGAAGCTTGAGGCACGAGTTGACGCAGACACAGCAAGTGGCCCTCAGCATCCGATCGCCTGCGAAACCGACATACAACAGTCCGCTGCATATTTGGCATCAGTTTGGCGATCGCCCAAGGGTAAAGCGTTTTTGGTACGCGATCGCACTAGGATTCGCGAAGAATCCGTCTTGATAACCGTTTTGTGGCATGATGGTTTAGTATTCTCTATGGACTACAGAAAAGGGCGTTAGTAAGTTTCTTGGCGGGAATGGACTAACGCCTCTACTACTATGATTAAACATCACACAAGTCATTTCCGTCAAGAGTTAGCGGCAAAGCTTAACGGTTTTTTAGTCAAAAGGTTCAGTCAGCAATGGATCTGAGAGCCTTAAGAGAACGTGCGGGGCTGAAAATTATAGACGTAGCACACATACTCGAATGTGCAGAATCTTCAATTCGCAACTGGGAAAAAGGTCGAACATTACCCAAAATGGAAGTTTGGCAAGTATTCCGAATGCGGGACTTGTATCGATGTACCGAAGCGGAGTTGGTGCTAGCTGTCAGAAAGTCAATGCCGATGGAACAGAAAGAACAGACAAAACCGACGGAGTAACGATCATCTCGTTTGTCCGCGCACCCTCCGGACTTTGGTTTTGCAGCCGCGATTTAAATCGCCTCCTTCCTAAACTTAATCGCACCTCACAAAATCACTCTTTTGTCAGTACAAAAACACTGCCTTCATTCCCGCGCCCAATCCGTAAATCGCCATCCAAATAAGTAACATCCAGCCATCCCTGTTGTTCGCGAGTATCCAATCCAAAATCTACAGCAGCGAACTTTTTCCCCGACTCAATTTCATTGATATATTTGGCAGGAGATTCATAACCGATTAACCTGCTTAAACCCAAAATCGATCGCTCAAACTTCACTTGCACTCGCCGTTCCGAAGTCGCCTCAAATCTAGCAGCGACGCTGACAATTCCTTCTAAGTAAGGCAAGCCGTAAAGTTCGGCAATGTTGTAAATTTTGGATTCTTTGACGCGGATGGATTGATAAATTTGACCCAATTTCAACAACGGAAAACCGTCAAGATTCAGCAGGGCGCGGCTGCTGGTGTACAACAACCGCCAATCGCCATCTAAAAGCTCTGCGGCTTCGACAGGGCGCGGTGTGGGGTTGTAATCTTCCAATTGGGCGATCGCACTTAAAATCACCTGTTTGTCGTTTGGAGTTGCCAGCAAACCGCGATTCTTACCAGCAATTATCTCTAATAGTGCAGATTTTTTAAGCATATGTTGACAGTTGACAGTTGACAGTTGACAGTTGACAGTTGGCAGTTGACAGTTGACAGTTGACAGTTGACAGTTGTCATTAGTTCATGAGTTATGCACGGAGACTAAATAAATCGTTTTTTTACTCAGATTTATAATTGGGCTTCTCTGTACGCATTCGCACCCTACATTTACTCTAATATTCAATCGGCGTCCGGCGGACATCGTTTGTTTAGTAACGGTTTCAACCGCAGGTTATTATTGGATTAACAATTCCCAATTCCCAATTCCCAATTCCCAATTACCCATTCCCAATGACTAAAACACCAAATTTTACGAGATAGAGTAGCGTCCGATAGAGGTATGCTGATTCTTGCTCGTTTGTGGCATAACGCCTGAGAACTTCCCCAACGTTGAGAGCACCTTTTTGCTCGATCGCATTTAACATCTCTATCTGAACTTTAACAGAGATTCTCCGGTCTTGACCGAAGCTCGTAAACCAAATTGTGTGCAACTCTCTCAACAATGCCGGTGTGGCGATCGCACCCAGACTCAAGATCGTATCATCAGTTAAAGTTCTAGTCGCATAATGACCCAACACCCGAAATGGATCGTCGCCCAGCGGATAAGGCGGCTTCCCGGCTTTTGCAGGTGCAGACTCTGGTGCAGAAACCCGAATTTCTGCTAATTCCCGCCACAACTCTTCGTAAGCAGCAATTACTACTTTCCAATCATAAATATCTCTCGCTCTTTTTCTCGCACTTTCGCCCATCCGCTTTCTCAATTCCGGGTTTTCAATTAATTTGCACAAAGCGTTGGTGCAGGCATCAATATCAACTGCTGTGGCTAGGGAAGTGTGACCCATGTAAGTCGGCCAATTCAAACTGCCGTCGAGATAATTTAGTGCTAAATCTAAACAAGCTTCCGGCGGCGGGATGAGTGTGGGAATGCGAAAACCGTCGATTTCGTGCCGTACTGATTCTTTATATCCGTTCCAGTCGGAAACAATTGCCGGCAGTCCGTTGGCCATTGCTTCTATGGGTGTTAGTCCGAAGGTTTCTTGAATGTTGTCGGAAAGCGAAATAAAAATATCGGAGGCAGACCAAATATTAACTCTAATTTCCGGCTTTCTGCCATCTACAAAAATAGCATTTACAGACGGACAAAAGATTTTCGCGCTATTTTTAAAGTCGGGTTCTTCTCTCGGATCTTCGATCCAACCGGCTTGAATTAAGTGGATTTTGGCTTTTGTCTGTTGGGCGGCGCGTTCCAGGGCGATGTACATTGGTACCGGATGAGCTTTGGCAGAGAAAGTCAATCGCCCAACAAATAGCACGACTATATCGCCCGGAGAAATGCCGAGTTCTTGGCGTTGTCGATCGCCCGCTTGAACTGCTTCCACACCCTGCGGAAACGCGCTGCAATCCACTCCTAGGGGAATAACTGGCAATTTCACCAAAATTTCCGGTTGACCGCCGTTGCGCTGCGCTAAATATTCAGACCACTCCCTCAGAACTCCTTCTACTGTGTTTTTCACGGCGTTAGAGGTACAGATGAGGGCGTCCCAAGGTTGAACTGGTGCAGTGATCAAATTGCCGATCGATTCCATGACATACTTAGTGGCGATCGTATGGGTAACGCCACAAACGCTGTAAGCCCGCTGATTGACAAATCTGCGCCCCCAAACCATATCGGCAAGGGCGGGATCGGGTCGATAGATTGTACCTGGTTGAGATAGCAAATCTAGTCGATCCGTCGAAATCCAGCGGACTTTCCGAGGTTGTTGCAGCCAAGGTTGGATGCGCGAACAAAACTCCTTAAAAGTTGCTTCGCTGTCTGTGCAACAGTAGAGAGAGTCAGCAGTACCGTGTTGGACTAAGCTTTTGAGAAATCCTTCTCCGGCTGAATGACGCCCCAAAAGTCTTTTCCCTCCGGTGTCGTAACCGTCTTTGTGGTATAAAATCGCCGCTGTTATATCCATCCTGAGATTTGTTGTTCGAGAATTGGTTGAATAAGGTAAAAAGCTTTCACCATAAGGCTTTGACGCAAAACCAGGAAACTGTTGTAACCCAACCGCTGGCTGGCCCAGTGTCCCGCGATACTTTCAAAAACGATCGCCTCAGATTACAATACTTATGGCTAAAGAGGGATTGGCAATATCGGATTTTAATGTTATCCTGGCGCCCATGATTGGGGGCGATCGCCCGAACCAGTCAGCCATCCTATCCGATCCGGAACCAAAGAGTGTCTGTGGTATAATGCCTTAGCTCTGCTAAATGCCCGATTTGCAAGTGTTCGATGGAAGGAGCAGTCAGTCGGCACAACATTAGTTCTACTCGATCTCGATCGCGTCTTTGTCTTTAGAAACCGATAATCATGTACAACCCATCTCTGCGTCAAATACCTCGCCACTTACCTGCCGATGTAATTCCATTAAAGCAGCAATCTTCTCTTTTAGACTGGTTGGAATCTAACAATCGCCTCTTAGCAAGGGATGTCCAAGAACCCGACTATCTGCACGAAGAAGAAATTTCCGAGTTGATGGCAGTTGACGACAGTCCTTACGATGATTTAGAAGAAGAAGCAGAAGATGATGCGGGTGTAGGGGACGAATAACTGTAGAATGGTGAGTCGATTTTAGATTTTAGATTTTAGATTCACTTGCAGCTTCGTGAATAACCGGAAGCCGAACTTGAGTCTAAAATTTGGGGAGAATCGATTACTGAAGTTTAGGGATTGTAACGTTTTTGGCTGGTCAACGAATCAACCAGAAACAGGGAAGAAAAACCAAGAGATTTCCCAATCTCCTGTATCCCACCCTATTCTCGAATTGTCAAATGCTTATTCTCAAATGGTGTGTGTTGAGGAGTGATATGGATAACTTTGTGGATGAGAAAATCCCTTTTACTATGCCTTTCAAACTTACAGGCAGGAATTTATTCCTGCTGCTGGGTTTGGGGCTCGGCATTGTAGCGATCGGTTTAGATGTAGCAGCGGGTAGATTTTTGGATGCGCCTGCATCGCTATTTATGCCACTAGCTGTTTGTGCTCTTATTGCATCGGGTTTAGGTTATCTGGTTGTGCCCGTACTCCAGCAACTGAAAGCCGGACAAATAATTCGCGAAGACGGCCCCCAAGCCCACTTGAAAAAAGCGGGAACGCCGACAATGGGAGGCATATTTTTTGTACCAGCAGGAGTCGCAGTAGCATTACTTTGGTCGAGATTTAACTCAGATGTTGTTGCCGTATCGGCTTTAACTTTAGCTTACGGTTTCATCGGCTGGCTCGACGATTGGCAAATTCTCCGCCGCAAGTCGAATAAAGGTATTTCACCTCGGATGAAATTGGCTTTGCAAGTAGGTTTTGCAGCTCTTTTTTGTCTGTGGTTGATGTTCCACAATCCAACTATTTCTACAAACATTGCTTTGCCTTTCGGTTGGGTATTGCCTTTAGGTTTCTTGTTTTGGCCGCTAGCTGGTTTTGTGTTAGTTGCCGAAAGCAATGCTACTAACCTTACCGATGGCGTCGATGGTTTGATGGGAGGCTTGGGTGCGATCGCACTTTTGGGATTAGGTGCATCTCTAGCATCAACTTCGCCAGAATTAATGATATTTTGTGTCTGCATTAGCGGCAGTTGTTTAGGTTTCTTAGCTCACAACCGCAATCCAGCCCGAGTATTTATGGGCGATACAGGTGCGTTAGCTTTGGGCGGTGCTTTGGGTGCGGTAGCTTTATTAACAAATAGCCTTTGGATATTATTAATAATCAGTGGGATTTTCTTGATTGAAACAGTGTCAGTAATTGCTCAAGTAACTTATTATAAAGCTACAAAAGGCCCTGATGGCATTGGCAAGCGTCTTTTAAGAATGGCTCCACTTCACCACCATCTAGAACTCTGCGGCTGGTTGGAAACTCAAGTTGTTGGTATCTTTTATTTAACTAACGGGGTGTTAGTGTTAATGATTTTGATGTTGGCTGGCAACAGTTAACAGCAGATTAGTAACAGACTTTACAGCATATGTAGCTGATATTTACTGCCATGTTGAAAGACAAATAAGATGCCCGTTCCACAAGAACTTCATGCAGTTGTGGAACGGGCATCTTGCCCGTTTTAGAATAAAAAAACAGGCTTTCCGGCCTGTGCCACTAATATTAAATCTAGCTAAATCACAGGCTTTCCGGCCTGTGCCACTAATATTAAATCTAGCTAAATCACAGGCTTTCCGGCCTGTGCCACTAATATTAAATCTAGCTAAATCACAGGCTTTCCGGCCTGTGCCACTAATATTAAATCTA
>NZ_JAHRFA010000035.1:53549-71269 GCF_020883045.1 Microcoleus sp. CAWBG58
GCTAAATCACAGGCAAGATGCCTCTGGTACTAATATTAAATCTGTTGTGGAACAGGCAAGATGCCTGTTCCACGCTCATAAGTTAAAATGATCCTAATTAATATCCCCAGTTAATGGAATGGAAATCAAAAAAAGACAGGGCAATATTTGGATAATTGCTTCATCTGCCAGCATTCTATTGCTAACTGCGAGTTCCTTGTTTTACTGGAAACTGGTGAGACTGGGTTATGCTGTTCCCATTCCCTACATTTTAGATGTTTTTTGCTTAAATAACTGTCCGGCTGATGAGTTAAATGTTTTACATACCCAATTGCCACCAGATAATTTATTCAACTACGGCAAACCCCTATCACAACTTTTAGGCGAACCGGATAAGTTAGATAAAAATAGAATTTCCATCCTGGTGGAAAAATCAAAATACAGGCTGACTGTGTATAAAAATAAAAAGCCAGTCAAATCTTATCCGGTTGTCTTTGGCAGCAATCCCGCAGGCGATAAACTAAAAGAAGGCGATTTGCGGACGCCGGAAGGAATTTTTAGCATCAAAGATTTTTATCCTCACGCAGTTTGGTCGAAATTTCTCTGGCTGGATTATCCCAGCAAACAATCTTGGCGAAAACATATCAAAGCCAAGCAAGCAGGTACAATCAAATGGTACGATAGTATTGGCAGCGAAGTAGGGATTCACGGCGTGCCTGCTAATTCAGAGAAAATTATCAAAGAGCGATCGAATTGGACTTTGGGCTGCGTTTCGCTGGAAAATAAGGATGTTGATGAGTTGTATCAGTTTGTACAAAAAGGTACAGAAGTGGAAATTATTAGATAATTCGTTCCTAATAAGGAATGCAAGTCCTGACTCCTGATTAACTCAACAACTAGCAGATAGGACTGAAGTCCTCACTACAAACTGAATAGATAGGACTGAAGTCCTCACTACAAACTGAAGATATAGGACTGAAGTCCTCGCTACAAACTGAAGATATAGGACTGAAGTCCTCACTACAAACTGAAGATATAGGACTGAAGTCCTCACTACAAACTGGTTCGTAGTAAGGACTTCAGTCCTGATTGACTCAACAACCAGCAGAGAGGATTAATGAACAGCGAGCAGTTTTTACCGATTGTTTCGGTGGTTGTACCTGTTTACAACGGCGAGACGGATTTGCCGGATTTGATCGAGTGTTTGCGATCGCAAACTTATCCAACAAACAGAGTAGAATATCTCTTAGTAGACAACAAAAGTCGCGATTGCACTTCAACTATCCTCCAAGCAGCAGCCAAATCCCCCAACCAAGAGGGATTCAATCAAATCACCATTCGCAATCTCGCCGAAAATACGATTCAAAGTTCCTACGCCGCCAGAAACAAAGGAATCCGCGCCTCAACCGGCGAAATCATCGCTTTTACCGACGCCGACTGTCGCCCCGAACCTCAATGGTTGCAAAATTTAGTCGAACCATTGGCTAACTTAGAAATCGGAATTACCTGCGGTGAAATCCTCGCCCTTCCCGGTAACACTCTCTTAGAACAACACGCTGCCCGCGAAAATACTTTATCTCAACAACATACTCTCGCTCACCCTTTTTGTCCCTACGGTCAAACGGCTAACTTAGCTGTGCGCCGCCAGATTTTAGCACAAGTGGGTTTGTTTCGCCCCTACCTTACGAGCGGTGGCGATGCGGATTTGTGCTGGCGGATTTTGCGGGAAACATCCTATAAAATGTATTTTGCCGAAAATGCGATCGCCCGACACCGCCACCGCAGTACAATAAAACAGTTACAAAGTCAATGGCATCGTTACGGCGAGTCGAATAAATATTTGCACGAACTCCACGGTGTCGATTTGATGCGAGAATTCACCTCCAGGGAATATTTGTACCGGCTGGCTAGATGGCTGTTAAAGGAATTGCCGGTTGCTACTGCTAAATGTGCGATCGCCCGTGCCGATCTGGTAGATTTGTTCAATACGCCGATCGGTCTCATAAATGTCAGGGCAAGGGCGATCGGACAGCGACAAGCCAAACTCCCAGAACTAGCTCGGGAAATTGAGCGACTTTAATCTTTTAGGTACGTTGTTGCGCTTGAGCGCTCTCTTGAATTTTAATCGGGTTTCTGCCAGCGCGATCGTAGCATCCGAACTTCTTTGATACACGAGCGTTGCTGAGTAATTTTCCCTCCGTTCAAGCCTATCTATATCAAAAGTAGGATTGACAAATCTTCCTTAGTATAATGTGACACCTCTAAATCTTCAATAACACTAATACTGATAATCCCAGCTTGACATCCGATAAGTACAATTTATCTGTATATTAAGTATGCTGAATTAGGAAATGTCAGGAACTCAGGGAATCAACGCCACTGAGCTTGCAAGAAATTGCAAGCTGTTCTGACCAGACCCCTTGATGGCGAGGAGACGTCCCCCACCGGTCATGACACCGGCGAATGCGACGCCAGTTTGCCGCTCTGTCACCTGCGATTAAACAGTTTTAAAGTCACTGAAACAGTGTCGTAGGTCTAACAAGCCTTCATAACCAGGTCGAGGCAAACATTACCCCGGAAGGGAGACTGAGGCAACTATGCCTCGAAAGGGAGGGGCAACCATACCCCTCCAACCCCGTAAGGGGATTGACGGGGACTCTCATTCCCCCGCGTCGTTTCCCTCTCAGGTCTAAAGACTCTGAGTTTCCCACTTACCGAGCTTTTTTATGAAAATTTCAGGCAATCCTTAATATAAAATTAATAAGTGTATTTTGCCACGGGCGGTTTCAGAACGACGAAAAACTCGCATTTACCGCCAAAATATCTTTACTTCTGGCGAATGAGCTCAGCCTTCTGGCGTCGAGATTATTCTCAGATTTTTAAATTTTTGTAACAATTACAGGTAGTGCCAATGGCTCAAATCCTACTCCAGACCGTTTGGTTTATACCTTGCTATCCACTTATCGGCGCATTTCTGTCGATATTGTGGTTTCCAGCAGTAACTCGCCGCACGGGGCCTAGACCCTCCGGTTACGTGAACGCCATCTTAACTCTCTTCGCTTTCGCCCACGGCGTCATCGCCCTGACAGCCATCTGGAACCAACCGGCACAACACCAGTTCATTCCCTGGCTGAATGTGGCAGGTTTAGACTTAACCATTCCCGTAGACATTTCTGCTGTCACCGTCGGGGCGACAGTTTTGATTACGGGACTGAATTTTCTGGCGCAGATTTATGCAGTCGGCTACATGGAAATGGACTGGGGCTGGGCTAGGTTCTTTTCCCTGATGGGGCTGTTTGAAGCGGGGATGTGCGGCTTGGTATTGTCGAACTCTCTGTTTTTCAGCTACATGATTCTGGAAGTCCTGACTCTGGGAACTTACCTGCTAATCGGGCTGTGGTTCAACCAGTCTTTGGTGGTGACGGGCGCCCGCGATGCTTTCTTGACTAAGCGGGTAGGAGACTTATTCCTGTTGATGGGAGTAGTCGCAATTCTGCCGCTGGCTGGAACTTGGAATTTTGACGAGTTGGCAGTTTGGGCTAAGACTGCAAACATTGACCCCACAGTGGCGACGCTGTTGAGTTTAACTTTGATTGCTGGGCCGATGGGCAAATGCGCTCAGTTTCCCCTGCACCTGTGGCTGGATGAGGCGATGGAAGGCCCTTTGCCGGCAACGATTTTGCGGAACACGGTGGTTGTGGAAACCGGCGCTTGGATTTTGATTAAATTGCAGCCCGTGATTGCTTTGTCGCCCGTGGGGCTGAAGACAACTATTATTGTGGGTGCTGCAACGGCGGTGGGTGCGTCTTTAATTGCGATCGCCCAAATCGACATCAAGCGCACGCTTTCCTATATAGTCAGCTCTTACATGGGCTTAGTCTTTATCGCCGTCGGTACCGGACAAACCCACACAGCTTTGACATTAATCTTTGCCTACACCCTAGCAATGGGTTTGTTGGTAATGAGCATCGGTTCAGTAGTTTGGAACAGCATCACTCAGGATGTCCGATATCTCGGCGGTTTGTGGGCGAAGCGGCCGATATCGGGAATATCGTTTCTTGTTGGCGCCGCTGGAGTGATGGGCCTGCCACCCTTCGGCTGCTTCTGGGCTTTATCAGAATTAGCAGGCGGGCTTGCTAAAACTCATCCTTCACTGTTAGTAGTAGTGCTGTTTGTGAACGGCGTAACTGCTTTTGGCTTAGTCCGCGTTTTCGGTTTAGTTTTCGGTGGCAAACCCAAGCAAATGACCGAACGTTCGCCCGAAGTTGCCTGGCCTTTTGTCTTGCCGATGACAGTGTTAATGGGATTTACCTTGCACGTCCCACACTTGCTCGCCGCCTGGAAATTGCTGCCTTTGGCAACTTTAAATTATACTGCGGCCGGGCTGTTAGCTTTGTCAAGTGCGATCGGCATTGGTGCCGGAGCATTTATTTACCTGAACGAAAAGTGGGAAAAACCAGTGCGAATTGGTTCTCAAGCCGTGCAAGACTTCTTTGCCTACGACTTTTACACCGCCCAACTTTACCGCGTGACAGTAATATTTGCAGTCGGTCTGGTTTCCCAAATCATATCCTGGTTCGATCGTAATATTGTTGACGGATTCGTTAACTTAATCGGTTTTGCCACAGTTTTCGGCGGGCAAAGCCTCAAATACAACGTTAGCGGTCAAACTCAGTTTTATGCCCTGACAATTCTGTTCGGAGTGGCACTTTTGGGATTGCTCGTAAGCTGGCCTCTGTTGGCTCGCCTGTCGCTGATTGTCGGCGGGTAAAGAGATATAAAGTTGAAGATTTTAGGTGACACTTTTAACCTAAAATCTTAAATAAATGAAGTCTTGAATAAAGATTTCAAATCTCAATCCAACAAGGCAGAATACATGAAAGACGATCGCAGACAAGTAAATCTTTCCCGGCGCAACTCCCTCAAATTTGTCGCAGGAGCAATAGGTACAGGAATACTAGCAGCACGAGTAGGCGCTGACGTAGCTGCACCCGAACCAGCAATTGCTCAAAATGAGATGAGTCCCGATGCAGCTTTGGCAAAATTGATGGAGGGGAACAAGCGGTTTGTTAACAGAAAACGCCAAAGTCCGAACCAAGACTTACCTCGCCTTGCCGAAGTTGCCAAATCTCAAAAACCATTTGCTGCTATTCTTGGCTGTGCAGATTCCCGCTTTCCTTCTGAGATTATCTTCGACCAAGGATTGGGCGATTTATTTGTCTGTCGGGTAGCCGGAAATGTGGCTACTCCAGAAGAAATTGGCAGCCTGGAATTTGGCACACTGGTGTTGGGAGCAAAAGTGCTGGTAGTAATCGGCCACAAACGTTGCGGTGCGGTAGATGCAACCATCAAAGGCGCTCAAGTTCCCGGTCAAATTGGCAGTTTGCTCGAAGCAATTAAGCCTGCTGTAGAAAGCTCGAAAGGCCAAGCAGGCGACCGTCTAGAAAATGCCTCAAAAGCCAATGTGGTGCTGCAAACTAAAAGGTTGAAAGCATCTCCAGTTATCTCAAAGTTAATTGAAGAGAACAAGCTGAAGGTTATTGGTGGATATTACGATTTAGACACGGGTGCAGTCAATATTTTGACTGAGTCATGATGTAATTTGCGCTCAATAATTTGGGTGAAGATTCACAGCTCATTCTCAACTTAATTAAGCGCAAAAGCGTACAAAATTGATTCTTTACTCTTCACTCTTCACACATTATGCTTAGTGCATTGCTCTGGTTGCCTGCGTTGGGCGCTGCGGTAGTCGGGTTCTTGCCCGGAAAAATGAATGCGATGCGGGTGCGCTCCGTCGCTTCAGTCTTTGCTGCTGCCGTTTTCCTGTTGAATCTCTGGCTGCTTACTCAATTTGACACGACAAATTCAGGGCTACAATTTCAAGAATATTTGCCTTGGATTCCGCAATTGGGTTTGAGCTACAACTTGGGAATTGATGGCTTATCTTTGCCACTGCTAGTTTTAACCGGATTGCTGACGCTATTAGTGATTTACGGTACTGGTGAAGGCATTGCTCGCCCCCAGCTTTACTACGCTTTGATTTTGTTGATCAATGCGGGGGTGGCGGGAGCTTTGATGTCTCAAAATTTGCTGCTGTTCGTTTTATTTTACGAACTAGAATTACTTCCTTTTTACCTGTTGATTGCGATTTGGGGTGGCAAGCAGCGCGAATACGCTGCGATGAAGTTTCTGATTTACACGGCAGTTTCGGGACTTTTAGTTTTAGCAGGATTTTTGGGTGTAGCTTGGCTGAGTGGGTCTTTAAACTTCGATTACAGTGCAATTACTACTCAAGATTTGCCCTTAAACACGCAATTAATCTTGCTAACAATTGTCCTATTTGGGTTGGCAATTAAAATTCCTTTAGTGCCCCTGCACACTTGGCTCCCGGATGCCTACGTTGAAGCTTCGCCAGCAACAGCAATTCTGTTGGGAGGAGTTTTGGCGAAATTGGGAACTTACGGCTTAGTGCGGTTTGGTTTGCAGATGTTCCCCGAAACTTGGTCGATTGTCGCTCCTGGTTTAGCGATAATCGGTACGGTGAGCGTGATGTACGGTGCTTTAAGCGCGATCGCCCAAAAAGATATCAAGCGCATGGTAGCCTATAGTTCGATCGGGCATATGGGCTACATCCTCGTCGCCTGCGCCGCCGGCACCAAACTCGCCTTAATCGGTGCTGTCGGGCAAATGGTAAGCCACGGCTTGATTTTAGCCTTGCTGTTTTATCTCGTAGGCATCATCGAAGCCAAAGCCGGTACCCGGGATTTGGACGTGCTCAACGGCTTAATGAATCCGATGCGCGGTTTACCCACAGCAAGTTCGCTGTTAGTTTTGGGCGGCATGGCAAGCGCCGGAATTCCCGGTTTAGTCGGTTTTATCGCCGAATTTTTAGTATTTCAAGGCAGTTTTTCAACATTTCCAATTCCGACTTTACTGTGCATTTTAGCCTCCGGGTTAACAGCAGTTTACTTTGTAATTCTGCTCAACCGCACTTGTTTTGGCAAGTTGGACAATGCCACGGCTTACTATCCTCCAGTGAAGTTTGCCGAAAATCTGCCAGCCCTAGTTTTAGCGGCGATAATTTTCTTCTTGGGAGTGCAACCGGTGTGGCTGCTGAAGTGGAGCGAATCCACTACAAATGCAATGGCAGTAACTCTATCAACGGGCAGATATTCTCAAGTAGCTGTCAAGTATCAGCAGCAGAAATCAGTTATTAGTCATTAGTCATTGGTCATTAGTCATTAGTGCTGTCCCCGCTCGCGAACAGCATTAGTGCTGTCCCCGCTCGCGAACAGCAGTCATCAGTCATTGGGCATTGGGCATTGGGCATTGGGCATTGGGCATTAGTCATTAGTCATTAGTCATTAGTCATTAGTCATTAGTCATTAGTCATTGGTAATTTCAACCAACTGTCAACTGTCAACTGTCAACTGTCAACTGTCAACATCGGTTACTTAGTTGGGTTTTTCTCAGATATCTTCGATGGCATTATTGCCAGACGCATCGGCGTCAGTAATCAACAATTACGTCAAGCCGATAGTTGGGCTGATGTCTGCTTCTATATCTGCGTATTTGTCAGTGCGTGGCTGGTGCATAAAGATTTGGTAATAGCCTTTCAAGTACCGCTGCTGGCTGTAGTTTTTGTACAGTTGGTATGGTGGATTGTTAATTTGCTAAAATATGGTAAACCAGCCAGCTACCACACCTACTCCGCTAAATTTTGGGGAATAACTCTGTTAATTGCTACTCTTGCTCTTTTCGGCTTTAACTACGCTGGAATTCCCCTGTGGCTAGCTATTATTTCTGGCATCATTCATACTGTAGAAGAGATTGCTATGACATTGCTATTGCCAGAGTGGAAGCATGATGTTTTGAGTATCTTTCATGCTATGCGGTTGCGTCAAAAATTGATTTCTGATTCCCTCAGTAACGACTAAAGTCGGGTCGAGAACAAAAGGCAGCTTTTCCGGGACAGAAAAATAAGAATCCAGGGTTCAAATTGTCCAAATAATATTGCTATTCATTAGGAGAAACTAAAAATGGTACAAACCCCTAGTAAACCAGCAACTAAACTGCCTCCTTCCAAGCACGAATTTGCCGAAATCATTCACAGACTGGAAGCTGGCGGCGCGATGATTCCAGATACGCCGGAAAATCTGATGCAAATCATCGCGATTTGGAAGGCCTACGCGGTACCGATGGATTTCTATTGGCGGGATTTACTTTACATCGCGGAACGGGTATTTTTAAACCCGCTTCCTTTCTTTAAATACTTCTTACCCCAGGAGTATTTAGACTTGCAAAATCACTATTCAGGTGACGGTGCAGATTTACGGATTTGGCGGGGGACTGGAAGCGCACACCCGGAACTTTTGGAGTTCATGGAAAATGGAGAAACTGGCAAAAAGCCACGTTTGTTTCACCATTTGTGGCACGATCGCATTAACATGGAATTTGCCGAAGAGTGCATGAGGTCAATGCTGTGGCACCGGGGGATGTACGTTCCTGTCAATCAGTTTGACCCCTATCTCGACAGCGACGAATACAAAGCAAATGCCGATCGCGCTATTAAAGCTTACTTCAAAAAAGACCCGTTCATGCTAGCCCTGCACAAAGCATTCCCCGAAATGTTTTTGGAACAGTGCCGCCAGATGTCTTATTACAGCAACCTCGGTTTATTCTGGGAAGTAATGGCACCCGTGTTTTTTGAAGTTTCCGACTTGTACGACGAAGGCAAAGTTACTACAGTCCCGCAGGCGATGGATTTCCTGGTAAATGGTATATTTGCGATCGCCGGTCGTCCGATTTACCACCACGTTCTCATCGACGGCGAAACCTACGAAATCATCCCGAAATCAAAAGGTTTCACTTGGCTGTACGAAGCAGCGCTACCCTACGTAGAATCGGTATTTTACCGCACTTCGCCGTTCCGGGGAACCAAATCTTACAACGCGCAAGCCAAGGAAGTTCCCGACG
Organism: Microcoleus sp. CAWBG58; assembly: GCF_020883045.1. Taxonomy (NCBI): domain Bacteria; kingdom Bacillati; phylum Cyanobacteriota; class Cyanophyceae; order Oscillatoriales; family Microcoleaceae; genus Microcoleus; species Microcoleus sp. CAWBG58. The sequence goes on from NZ_JAHRFA010000035.1 coordinate 62,505, forward strand.
ACCAAAAAGACTTCCACTACGGTATTTTGTATGCAGATAAATTCCCTGTAGGAACTGCCGGCATCCCGCCGACGCTGCTAGCCCAAGATATGCTGCACTTCCTGCCGCCTTATTTGATGGATTTCTACAAACACCGATGCCGCGGCGAAGATGATATCCTGAATCAGATTGGGGTGACGTTCCAGCGATCGATGTACTGCGTTACTTCGGCGGTAATTCAAGCTTTGCGGACGGCGCTGCTGTATCCTTTGGATGACCCGAATCCGAAACATTTGAAGGCAAATCGGGCGTTTTTCGAGTCTCAGATCGATCGCTTTTGCCGCCCGGAATACGGCATGAAATATGCAGCGAAGTTGAAAAACATTCAGACTTCTGATTACAGATAGTCCGCAAAAGCGGACTTTAGTTCGTTCTCATTCTGCGGACTAAAGTCCGCACTACAAACCTTATTGATGTCCGCAAAAGCGGACTTTAGTCCGTTCTCATGCTGCGGACTAAAGTCCGCACTACAAACCTTATTGATGTCCGCAAAAGCGGACTTTAGTCCGTTCTCATGCTGCGGACTAAAGTCCGCACTACAAACCTTATTGACTAATCACTAATCAATAATTACCATGAACAGCAAAGATCTAGCCAAATATATTGAAGCAACCGATGGCATTTCCAAACCGTGGCTGTTGGTGCAACTCCGGATGAAAAAATTGCAAGAAAGGCGATCGCAGATTTCTACTGAAGAATATCTTAGAGAACTTACCGATCTTCACCAAGATTTAATGAATTTGGGCGAATGGTGGGTGGGAATCGAAGATGAAGTGTTTAAGAGTTAAATCGGAATGGGTAAGGTCAGAAATTTGTCAATAGTTTAGTTCCAGCGTCGAGTTGTCTCGGTTTAATAAACAAAGATAGCATCTCAGTTTTGTAAAAAGCATTTTTTTATTGTAGTCCTGTCCCCGCTCGCCTATTGTACAATAGGCGAGCGGGGACAGGACTGTAAATGTAAAACTGAGATTTTCCCTACTGCGTGAATCTCTTAATCATCTAATCCGGCATTCGGGTAGGGTGCGCTAGCTTTTCACATTTTTTGTGATGTGTCAAGCAAATAGTTTGACGCACCCTACGACTGAACTAAAAGGCAGGTTATCGGTAGAGAACAAAATACTCTCCTGCTTGAATTTTGGACGGAGTTGAATGTGCTTGCCACATTCGATTGGATTCTTATATTAAATATAGGCACATCGAAATGGGACAGATAATTATTAATGAATTCCGCCGTGACGGCAATTTTCAGGGCGACGAGTATGTGGAAATTTTACTAACTGAAGACTTAACAGTAGCTCAGCTTCAATCCTATTTTATTGGCGATTCGCAAGATCCGCCAGAATTTAAACTTTCTGCTTATCAATTTGTGAATATGGCGAATATTGCTTCTGTCTTCAAGGCAGGAACAATAATTGTGATAGGTGGCTCAAATGTGATTCCAGTCAATGATATTAGCTACAATCCAGTTCCTGGCGGGAATGATGCTGATTGGAACATTAAATTGTTGATAAATAACGGTGCAGGTGGTACATATCTAAATAATGTTTTAGTCGCCAATAACCGACTAGGAGGAGATTTTGCAGGGTCAGATACTGTTTGGGTAGATACTAGCAGTACGGGAATTACTTCTGTTGATTCGATCGCCTGGCCGACAACTGGTTTGCAAACATTTGGCAATGCAGCTAAGGTAAAAATTGCCGCTCCGAATAACGGTGGTAATAACGGTGGTAATGTCGAATTCATGAGTGCGATCGGCGGTGTGAACAAAACTGCTAATTATGCTGTCAATAGTGTAGGTTCGATCGGCGTACCCAATTTCGGAATTAACACTATTTATATTAACAGCCTCCGCAACCCGCAGGTCAACAGCGCTCCAACTTTAACAAATTATAATGCTAATAGTTTAACCGCCATAAATGAAGACATAGCAAATGTAGCTAACACGGGTTTTAGTATTTTCAATATCACTAGCCAGTTAGGCGCTGATGTTAATGGCGATCCGTTGGGTGTCGCAGTCACAGCAGCAGACAATACTAACGGCAATTGGCAATTTTCAACTAATGGCAATACTTGGACAAATTTCGGCCCATTGTCGCCAATTTCAGCAACAATACTCGGCCCGACGCCTCTTTATAATGGCTTGCTTGGCAGCACTCCCAATTCTCAAAATTGGCTGTCTTTGACAAACTCAAATATTATTGCTCCTACCACTATTGCTTCAGAAATATTAAGCGGTAATGGAGTTAATTTAAACAGTACGGCTGCCAATAATATCTATGCTGGCTATACAAATAATCCCTTAAGTCCGCTATTTCCACCGCTCGATCGCACGCAGGGATTTAGCCTGTCTTTTAATCTGCAAATTATCTCGGAATCCCGTACTAATGCGAATCGGGCGGGTTTTAGTATTGTTGCCGTTACCAGCGATAAAAAAGCAATTGAAATCGGTTTCCAACAGTTATCTGCAACTACGGGCAATATCTTTGCTCAAGCAGATGGAATTACTCCGAATCCTGGCGGGCAACTTAATAGCTTATTTCTGGCAGCCGAAAATGCTGCTTACAATACAAATCTTGCTACTAACTATACTCTGAAAGTTTTAGGTGACAATTACTCTCTTTCGGACGGCAGTAATAATGTTATACTAACGGGGCCGCTGCGAAATTATGCTGCATTTACTGGCCCGATCGACCCCTATGAAACTGCTAATTTTCTATTTCTCGGAGACTACACAAACTCAGCTCAATCTAACATCAACTTAACGCGGGTTTCTCTGCAAATGCCTGCGAAAGTCCGCTTTGTACCCAACCCAAATTATTACAGTATCGCTGGCAGCGAACCAACGATTACGGTGCGGGCGTGGGATGGAACGAATGGAGTTGGTAACGGTACTGTGGGTGTGAACGCTTCAGTTACTGGAGGAACAACGCCGTTTAGCACTAATTCGATCGCACCGACGATTGCAGTTAATCCCGTCAATGATGTACCTTCGTTTGTCAAAGGGGGCGATCGCACTCTCAAGAGTAACTCCAGCGCGCAAACAGTCCCCGGATGGGCGACGGCAATTTCTCCAGGCCCCGCCAACGAGTCGGGACAAACTGTGGCTTTTCAAGTAGTCGGGAATGACAATGCTGCTTTGTTTAGCGTACCGCCTGCGATCGACTCAGCGGGCACGCTAACATTTACACCGGCCGTGGGTGCGATCGGCAGTGCTAAGATCGCTATCAATCTCAAAGATAATGGCGGTACAGCTAACGGTGGTGTCGATACATCCGCCAATCAAACTTTCGTCATCAACCTCACCAACTTGGCGCCTGCTGGACAAACAGACAATTACACGATTCCCCACACCAAGGTATTCAACCAGCAAGCCCCCGGAGTATTAGGCAACGACAGCGACCCCGACGGCGATATTTTGACGGCGAAGCTATTGTCAAATCCAATCAACGGCAAAGTAAACTTCAACGCTGACGGTTCATTCAGCTATACTCCGAATGCGGGTTTTGCCGGGCCAGACAACTTTAGCTACAGCGTCAGCGACGGAGTATCGCCGTCTGGGGCTGTTGCGGTCAACCTCACTGTCACCAACTTGGCGCCTGCTGGACAAACAGACAAATACACAATTCCCCACACCAAGGTATTCAACCAGCAAGCCCCCGGAGTATTAGGCAACGACAGCGACCCCGACGGCGACCCCCTGACTGCCAAATTATTGTTAAGCCCAAACAACGGCCTGGTTAAATTCAACAGTGACGGTTCATTCAGCTATACTCCGAATGCGGGTTTTGCCGGCCCAGACAACTTCACCTACAGCGTCAGCGACGGAGTATCGCCGTCTGGGGCTGTTTTCGTCAACCTCAATGTCAGCAACCAACTGCCTGCGGGACAAACAGACAAATACACAATTCCCCACACCAAGGTATTCAACCAACAAGCCCCCGGAGTTTTAGGTAACGACAGCGACCCCGACGGCGATATCCTGACAGCCAAGTTATTGTCAAATCCCAGTAACGGCAAGGTTGATTTTAAGGCGGACGGTTCCTTCAGCTATACTCCCAATGCGGGTTTTGCCGGCCCAGACAATTTCACCTACAGCGTCAGCGACGGAGTATCGCCGTCTGGGGCTATTGCGGTTAACCTCAATGTCACCAACCAGCCACCGACTGGACAAACAGACAAATACACAATTCCCCACACCAAGGTATTCAACCAGCAAGCCCCGGGAGTATTAGGCAACGACAGCGACCCTGACGGCGACATCCTGACAGCCAAGCTATTGTCAAATCCAATCAACGGCAAAGTCAACTTCAACGCTGACGGTTCATTCAGCTATACTCCGAATGCGGGTTTTGCCGGGCCAGACAACTTCAGCTACAGCGTCAGCGAGGGAGTATCGCCGTCTGGGGCTGTTGCGGTCAACCTCACTGTCACCAATCAACCGCCTGCCGGACAAACAGACAATTACAGTACCTCACTTGATACCGCCCTCAACATTTCTGCGATCGCAGGCGTCTTAGGCAACGACAGCGACCTCGACGGCGACCCCCTGACGGCAACTTTATCAACTGGCCCCAAAAATGGCAAGGTCGATTTTAAGGCTGATGGTTCCTTCAGCTATACTCCCAATCCGGGTTTTGCCGGTACAGACATTTTCAGCTACACCATCAGTGACGGCATATTGGCATCTCCTGCCATTTCGGTGAATATCAACGTCACCAAGTTGCTAACCAACCAGCCGCCAGTAGCAAATAGTGACAACTATACAACTCTCCACACCAAGGCACTGAATGTTCCAGCCCCCGGAGTCCTGGCCAATGACATTGACCCCGACGGCGACCCCTTGACTGCCACAGTGGAGTCACTTCCCAACAACGGCAAGGTCAATTTCAAGGCTGACGGTTCCTTCAGCTATATTGCCAATCCAGGTTTTATCGGTACAGACAACTTCAGCTACAGCGTCACTGACGGCATCAACCCACCTGTTTCGGTGCCGGTCAAGATCAATGTCACGAATCAGCAGCCTCAGGCAAATAGCGATCGCTACAACACTCCCCACAACAAGACACTCAATATTCCAGCCCCCGGAGTCTTGGGCAACGACGGCGACCCCAACAGCGACCCGTTAACTGCCAAACTGGTAACATTACCCAAAAACGGCAAGGTCAATTTCAACGCTGACGGTTCCTTTAGCTATACTCCAAATCTTGGTTTTGTCGGCTTGGAGGAATTTAGCTACAACATCAGCGATGGGGCATCCACGACTGCGGAGACTCCGGTAAGTATCAATGTCACGAATCAGCAGCCTCAGGCAAATAGCGATCGCTACAACACTCCCCACAACAAGACACTCAATATTCCAGCCCCCGGAGTCTTGGGTAACGACAGCGACCCCGATCGCGACCCGTTAACTGCCAAACTGGTAACATTACCCAAAAACGGCAAGGTCAATTTCAACACTGATGGTTCCTTTAGCTATACTCCGAATCAAGGTTTTGTCGGCTTGGATGAATTTAGCTACAACATCAGCGACGGGGCATCTACGACTGCGGAGACTCCGGTAAGTATCAATGTCACGAATCAGCAGCCTCAAGCAAATAGCGATCGCTACAACACTCCCCACAATAAAATACTGAATGTTTCAGCCCCCGGAGTTTTGGGCAACGACAGCGACGCCGATCGCGATCCATTAACTGCCAAACTGATAATATTACCCAAAAACGGCAAGGTCAATTTCAATACTGACGGTTCCTTTAGCTATACTCCAAATTCGAGTTTTGTCGGTTTGGACGAATTTAGCTACAACATCAGTGACGGAGTTTTAACGACTGCAAATACTCCCGTAAGTATCAATGTCACGAATCAACCACCGCAGGCAAATAGCGACAGCTACACAATTCCCCGCGACAAAACACTCAATATTTCAGCCCCCGGACTCTTGGCTAATGACATCGACTCCGACGGCGACATTCTAACTGCTAAACTCGATGCGGCGCCCAACAACGGCAAGGTAAATTTCAAGGCTGACGGTTCTTTTAGCTATACTCCCAATCCGGGTTTTGTTGGTACAGACAAGTTCAGTTACAACATCTCTGACGGGGTATTAACGTCTGCTTCGGTACCCGTCAATATCACTATCATCAACCGATCGCCGATCGCCAATCCAGACAGTTACAGTACATTGGATAGCAGTGTTCTCAACGTGGATGCGATCGCGGGCGTCTTGGCCAATGACATCGACCCCGACGGCAACCCGCTGACAGCCACCCCGGTTGCTTTGCCCAACAAAGGCAATCTCATATTAAATAAAAACGGCTCTTTTACCTATACTCCCAATACGGGCTTCTCGGGGACAGACAGCTTTACATACAAGCTTAATGACGGAATCCTTGAGTCTTCGCCGGTTGCAGTAAACATTAGCGTTAAGAGTGCAGGCGCGTTTAACTTCAGTACCGCTAACTACACTGCCAGGGAAAACGGTACTGTTGCCACAATTACTGTCATTCGCACAAATACTGATGTTGCTGCTGATGTGAGTTACAGTACCTCGAACGCCACTGCTAATGCTGGCAACGATTATACTGCTGCATCGGGTAGGCTGAATTTTGCGATCGGTGAAACTCAGAAAACTTTCACTGTACCAATTGTTGACGACTCGTTATTAGAAGGCGATGAAACTGTTAATCTCAGCTTGAGTTTGCCTAGCAATGGTGCGATTTTGGGAAAGAATTCTACTGCTATTTTGACTATTTTAGACAATACTCCCACGCCAACCGGGGCGGGCACGGGGGCACCGCCCCTACAGATGCCGACGCCAACTCCGATCGCAATTCCCACTCCCACGCCAGCGGAAACTCCCACTCCCACGCCAAATCCGATCGCAATTCCCACTCCCACGCCAGCGGAAACTCCCACTCCCACGCCAACCGGGGCGGGCACGGGGGCACCGCCCCTACAGATGCCGACGCCAACTCCGATCGCAATTCCCACACCGACGCCAGCGGAAACTCCCACTCCCACGCCAACCGGGGCGGGCACGGGGGCACCGCCCCTACAGATGCCGACGCCAACTCCGATCGCAACACCCACTCCAACTCCGACGCCGATCGCACCCATTCGCACACCGATCGCAATTCCGACTCCGACGCCAACCGGGGCGGGCACGGGGGCACCGCCCCTACAGATGCCGACACCAACGCCTGGAGAAATGCCGATCGTTCCCATCGCACCTCCACCAACCGAAACCCCAATACCTGCGGTAATTCCTGCTGCTGTTGAAGACTGTGCGTGCGATCGCATCAATTTACCCGATCGCACAGCCATTCCCGGCCCGAATATCGCTGCAAACACCCTCAACGGTACTGACGGTAAAGATACTCTCACCGGCAGCGATATTAATGACAGCATCAACGGTTTTAGTGGCAACGACTTGCTAATAGGCTTATTCGGCAGAGACAATATTTACGGCGGCCTTCTCAGCCCTGTTCCTGTAGGCGCGGATGCAGACAGCGACACGATATTTGGCAACGAAGATAACGACTACATTGTCGGGGATGCTGGGAATGATGTTATTTATGCGGGCAAAAATGACGATCGGGCGATCGCAGGCAAAGATGATGACATAGTGTGGGGAGACAAAGGCAACGATACCTTGTTTGGCGATCGAGGTAATGACAGTTTATTTGGTGGCACTTCTGACTCGTCTGATGGTGATTTAACAGGAAAAGATTTGCTGTTTGGGGATGATGGCAACGACCTTTTATACGGGCAAGAAAGCGAAGATACTCTTGTTGGTGGCGATGGCAATGACACCATCCACGGCGGCAAAGATAACGATCTAATTTGTGGCGAATCCGGCAATGATTTGCTGTTAGGAGATTTGGGAAGTGACACCATCTGCGGTGGCGACAGCGACGATACAATTTTCGGAGATATTAACAAGATTCCGACGGATGGTAGCAGTCAAAAAGATTATTTGTGTGGCGGTAGTGGCAAGGATCTAATTTTTGGTGGCGAATATGCGGATAAATTGTGTGGCGGTGAGGGTAACGATACTCTTTACGGTGGCAAGGGTAATGATACTTTGATGGGAGGAAGCGGTGACGACTGGTTGATTGGAGATTTAGGACAAGATACGCTGCAAGGGGGAAGCGGGCGCGATTACTTTTTATTGACTGCGGGTGAAAGTGGCGATGTAATAGCTGATTTTAGGCAAGGTGAGGATTTATTGGTTTTGACGGGAGGCTTAAAGGTCGATCGACTCAGCATAGTTCAAAATGGCGGTGCGACTTTAATCAAAATTGCCAACACAGATAAAATCTTAGCTACTCTCAACGGCGTGCAAGCTAATTTCATCACCCAACAAGATTTTAGAGTAATTGAGTTGGGTTTGTAGATTGAAGATAGCGGTTGAAACCGCTTCGAGGGTGCAAAATCGCAATTGCTGGCGCTGGGGTGCGATCGTCCTTCTGACAACCGCAAGCTAAACTAAAAGTATCCCCTCCTTACCAGAAAGAATTGGTTGAAAGCCCAAATCGCGATCGGGATAAATTAAAATCAGACTATTCATTACTCCAATCCTCGGACTTAAGGGTAAAGGTAGCTGTCAACTGTCAACTGTCAACTGTCAACTGTCAACTGTCAACTGTCAACTGTCAACTGTCAACTGTCAACTGTCAACTGTCAACTGTCAACTGTCAACTGTCAACTGTCAACTGTCAACTGTCAAC
>NZ_JAHRFA010000036.1:0-70051 GCF_020883045.1 Microcoleus sp. CAWBG58
GGCTTAAATCATTGGTAAAAGTTATGTTGTGCTATCATAAAATTTATAAAATTTATATTACCAAGACGATCTCAAATTCACTCATTTTTACTAAATGCTGTTTTCTGACTTTTTCAGCAAGCCCTAATTACCAATTCCAATCCGCAATGCCCAATGCCCAATGCCCCATCCCTCCGCTTCGCTTCGCCCTGTTTGGCCAATGCCCTGTTTGGCCTTCTTCCCAATGCCCAATGCCCCATGCCCCATGCCCCATTACCCATTCCCAATTACAAACAAACTTTTAATGTTTTGTTTATTCTTCTGGCTAAAACTGTCAGGCAATCCGCGAAACCCCTGGAAATTCAGAAATTGAAACCCGCGAGTATCAGTCAGTAACTTTTGCGTAGAAGGTTTTTGAGCCGAAGTTGCAGCATGAGAGGCAATTTCTTTCTCTACTGTTAACACATTTCCGTAAAGATTGGCAATTATTTCTTGACCTCCGGCAGTCATTTTCAAATGCTGCAATCCTTCTTGAATGTAGGGATAGACAACATTCCAAAAAAACTTGGGATAGCCCGATCGCAAATCTGCTGGATTGCGGTAGCCTAGATTTTTATTACTACCTATTTCTTCAAATTCATAAAACAGCGCCGGTATTTTTTGCAAGTAGCGGGGGTCGCTGAGTTGACCGAGCAAATCTGCTGCCCGCACTAAGCCGGGATAATTCCCAGTACAAGAGTGTTCTTCGTCGTTCGGTACGGGGAAGCGAGTCAATTCAATATTGCGTATAATAGCCTCTGAATCAATCAAATCGTGACCTAAAAAATGTTCTTTTACAAACATTTTTCCCCTATCTATATGATATGGAGTTAAGCTAGCATCAGTTGTACCCGATTCTAGATAAATTGTATTGCTGTCAGTGCCTGTCGCATACAATCTTTCGCTTTGTCTATCTTGGGGGCAGATTCCTTTGACGTAACCGATATCGTGGCACAGCCAAGAAACGATCGCCTCTAGCCAATTTTCTGGGGAGATGTTTCCTTCGCTGAGGTATTTACCGCGCAATATTTCTTGCCCTACTAAGGTGACAAGAACTGTATGTTCGACGTTGTGATAAAGAGCGTCGCTGCTGGCAATATTTTCTAAAGCTAGGCTGACAACCTGTTCGATAAGTCTGGCGCTGTCAGATTTAATGTTCCCGTAAGTGGTTCGGTATCCAGCTTTTAAGCTTTCAGTTAAGGAACTGATGATGACTGTGGTGGGGTTCAACATTTGTAGTTACCTTGATGGCGGGTGATTGCGAACTATTGAATATTTGGAATTAGTCTGTCAGAGGAGTATTTTTTTTTCCAAGAAGTCATTTGTGCAGTCAATCTAAAATCTAAAATCTAAAATCTAAAATGGATCGACTGGCTGTTGGTTTTTATTGTCACCGATCGCAATTGGCGATCGCAACCAGAAAAGCTCATAAGTTTGACAGTTTTTGCGCCTCAGCAATTTCCCGCTGATTGGGGAGCTACGGCAATACCTCATAAAACCTCATAAAACCTCAGGAAAGCAAAGGAGCAGCTAACTCGACTCGGAATTTGCCGTGCAAGCCCTCAGCTCGGCTTCTCGCTTGAATCTTGACCCGCGAGGCTATACAATTTATAAAAATTCTTGCTATCAAGGAAGTGTGGGACTTTTTTCCTAAAACCAACCTACAACAGTCAAGCTCCCAAGCCCGATCGCCATCAGTGATTCCCAAATCTAAAATCTAAAATCTACAATCTCCAATCTCCAATCGAAATACCTTAGTACAAAAATGAATATTCAAGAAGCTTTAGAATTTATAGAAAACTCAGTTCACCTCAAAACTGGCAAACACCTCAACGATTTGGAAAGGCAGGTTTTTATCGGGACTTGGCAAGGACAAACCTATGAGCAGATTTACCCATTAAACCCGGAATATGTCGAAAAAGATGTAGGTTACAAGCTGTGGCAGAAGCTGTCAAGTATCTTGGGAGAGAAAGTTACAAAAAAGAACGTGCGAGGAGCCATAGCTAGATCCATAGCGCGGCAGGAAATGCGATCGGCAGAACATCTAAAACAGCCTTCCCAGACTGAACCGAGGAATGGGACAGATCGGGGAAAACGAGTTTTTATTAGCTATTGCAACCAAGAACCCGATCTGAGTTTGGCACTGGAGCTTGCCGAAGGCATAAATGCAACGGGACACCAAGTATTCGCTGCCAATATTGGGGCGGTTTATCCCGATCGCGAATCAGCAAAAAACTGGCTTTCTCAAGTTGACTTTCAATTAGAACAGTGTGACTATTTTTTATTGTTGCTGTCCGGAGAAACGGCAGTTAGTGAAATAGTTATGGAAGAATTGCGGAAAATCAAAGAATTGCGCTACAGACGGCAAAATCCGGCCCCTGCCGTGTTGCCAATTCGAGTCAATTATCCTCCCAGCATACGGCTAAACCACGACTTGCGGAACTACATAAACGATACTCAGCAGCGGGAGTGGACATCATCGGCTGACACGGTACTGCTCCTACAAGAAATCAACCAAATGCTGTTAGAAACAGTCGCTGGGGAAAGCACAGTACAGCCAGCAGGTACATCGCAAACAGATACAGAAGATGACATATCCGCAGGATTTATAGTTAATTTAAACCTGCTGGATCCAGAGCATTCTTTCCCTAAAAGTGCGACTCATACTGTAACCATTTCTCGGACTCTGCCGCTTTCAAATCCTCCATCACCCGCCGCAGAGCCGCAGATTCCCCAAGGACAAGTCAGGCTGGATTCGGCTTTTTATGTCGATCGCGTTCCCTGGGAAGCTCAGTGTTACAAGGAACTTTTGCAGCCGGGAACTTTAATTAGGATTAAAGCACCGAGACAAATGGGCAAAACTTCGTTAATGGCGAGGATTCTTTATCAGGCAAAAGAACAAGGCTATCGCACTGTTCCTCTGAGTTTTCAACACGCAGATGCTGCGTCATTTGCCAATCTCAATTCACTGCTGAGGTGGTTCTGCACCAAAATTACGCGCAAGCTGCGTTTGCCTCACCAGATTGACGATTATTGGACGGATACTTACGGCAGTAAAGATAATTGTACGGCTTATTTTGAAGATTTTTTGTTGTCGGAAAACAATGCACCGCTGGTCTTAGGATTGGATGAGGTCGATCGCGTTTTCCAGTATCCTACAATTGCCGATGATTTTTTTGGGCTGCTAAGGGCCTGGTATGAAGAAGCCGGATATGGCGACAGCGACAGCGAACTGTGGGCAAAACTGCGTTTGGTAGTGGTGCATTCAACAGAAGTTTACATTCCGCTGAACGTAAATCAATCACCTTTCAATGTGGGATTGCCCATAGAATTGTCCGAGTTTAGCGCCGAACAAGTGGCAGATTTAGCCAGAAGGCACGGGCTGAATTGGCAAATAAATATGGTGGAAAAATTGATGAATATTGTGGGGGGTCATCCGTATTTGGTGCGGGTAGCATTATATCACATTGCTCAAGAATTTGCTCTTTTCAATCGCCGATTTTCAGGTTCTGCAAAAGAACAAAAAGATTTAGAGGAAAGTTTAGATCGACTTTTAGAACTTGCTCCTACCGAAGCAGGAATTTACGGCGATCATTTGCGCCGTCATTTGTGGAATTTGCAAGAACATCAGGAGTTAGCAGCGGCTTTTAGCAGGGTAGTAGCAGCTAATGAACCTGTAGAGTTAGAATCTGTGCTGGCTTTTAAGTTGCACAGTTTGGGGCTGGTGCAGTTGCGGGGAAATGAGGTAACTGTGCGCTTTGAGTTGTACCGTCAGTATTTTGGCGATCGACTAAAATGTATTTAAGATTAATCTAATACCAATTTTTTATGAGGCTGCATAGAATTCCGATCACCCTGGCACCCCCCTTATCAAGGGGGGGACAAGATTCTTCTCAAAGTCCCCCTTCTTAAGGGGGATTTAGGGGGATCGAGATATGTGCAGCTTCATACAGAATTGCTATAACTTACAACACTCTTGCGGGAGGTAATAAAATGCCGTCTCCATTTCCCGGGGTAGACCCTTACTTAGAAAATCCTGAATTTTGGCCGGAAGTTCATCACCGCTTAATTACGGCGATCGCCGATGCGATCGGGCCTGCGTTGCGCCCGAAATACCGAGCGGCAATTGAAAAGCGGATTTATTTGAGCGAGACCGAAGATAACGATTTGTTGGGAATTCCCGACGTGACAGTATTCGATCGCCCCTCCACCGCTAGCCCATCTGTGATGACAGCAACGCTACCTCATTCCGAACCGATGACAGTTACGGTACCAATATTAGAAGAAGCTAGGGAAGGCTATTTAGAACTCCGAGAGGTAGGTACAAATCGGGTCATCACCGTCATAGAAATTCTTTCCCCAAAAAACAAACGCACTGGCAAAGGTCGAGAGGAATATGAAAATAAGCGGCAAGAAGTGTTAAGAAGTGCCTCGCATTTAATAGAAATTGACTTGCTCAGGGCGGGGAGACAAATGCCTGTAACGGGCGGGACTAACACGGATTATCGCATTTTAATTAGCAGGGCTAATCGCCCTCCAAAAGCTCAGTTATATGCTTTTACGGTACGAGAAGAAATTCCAGCATTTTTCTTGCCTTTGCAGCCGGGAGATATAGAATTTCAGGTAGATTTGCAAGCTTTGTTCAGCGGTGTTTATGACAGAGCGGGATTTGATTTGTCGATCGACTACGCTCAGCAGCCTGTCCCGCGACGGTCGGAAGAGGATGCTGTTTGGGCGCAGGCGCTTTTGCAGGAAAGGGGATTGCGGTGAACGGGGAGTCATTTTGGGCGATCGATTAAAATATCATGTCTAGGAGTAAAATAATTGATTCCGTTTGATTTTATAGTTACTGGTTCGCCAGTTTCTCTACAAACAAATAACCGAGCCAAACTTCAAGAGTGGAAAGCCAAAATTCGCGAAACGGTTGCCGAAGCCTTACCGCTCGGAATGTCAGCAACTAGCGAACCAGTTCAGGTCATCATCACTCACTATTGCTTTACTCAAATATCGGATTTAGATAACATTATTAAACCGATTGTAGATGCCATGAATTCTCTTGTTTACGTTGATGACAGACAAGTTAGCGATCTGACAGTAAAACGGCGCAAACTTACGGAATTCATCGATTTTACTGCGACATCTCCCTTGATAGCTGAAGCTTTAGCTGCCGCCCAAGAATTTATCTATGTTAAAATTGACCTACCAACCGAGCCGATGGAGCTAAATCAATGATAGCAGTCATAGAAAAAATAGAAGTAACAGAAATTGCTGAGATTGTCGATAAATATCGCCAGCAAGGTTATCAAGTGTTAGTAAAGCAGAGGGATTATGACTGGCAAAAATTTATTCAAAATCAGGAAATAGACTCGATCATTTGTACGGTTGAAAACTCGGTTATCGCAGCATTAAAGCCACGTTCTCCGGAGTCAAAAAGTCAAAATACTTCCGAAGAAGAGATGATGCAACCCTTGTATGACTATTCTCGTAAAGATTTAGAAGATATTCAGTTTTATATGAAAAAAGCATTAGAAATGATTGAAAAAGGTAATTTCGAGCTTGCCACTTGTTCGATCGGCTCTATTACTGAATCAGTGATGCGGATGGTAGCCGAACACCACTCGATTAATTTTGAAATTCAAGAACCGCCAATTTTAGCTCAAACATTTCTCGCTCACGGTTTGATAAATGAGGAGGATTATGAGTTTTTGGTGGCGGCGCTGGAAATTCGCGATCGCGTGATTTTTCAGCGAGAAAAAGTTACTGTTGAACTTAATTTGGCGCGCCGTGCTTTTGAAGCATTGCAGCGTCTGTTAAGTCAATCTGGACAAGTTGAAGGGTAATTAGGCTCTCAAAGGGCGATCGGCTGTGTATTCTACTCATTGAAAACAGGTTATGTATCAAGAAAAAAGCTCAGCCTACACTTACAAAGTTGGTGGACATTTGCCTCTAGATGTTTCCACTTATGTAGTGCGACAAGCAGATTCTGAACTTTATCAAGGCTTAACAAATGGTGACTTTTGTTACGTGCTGAATTCTCGCCAGATGGGTAAAACTAGCTTGCGCGTGCGAACTATGCACAAATTGCAAGCAGAAGGTATTGCTTGTGCGGCGATCGATCTAACTAAAATCGGTTCTCAAGATATCAATCCCGATCAGTGGTATGCGGGGGTGATCAGGCGTTTAGTTACCAGTTTTAAGCTAGATCTGAATTTGAGATCGTGGGTGCGGGAGCGAGAATTTTTGCCGCCCGTACAGCGCTTGAGCGAGTTTATTGAACAAGTTTTACTAGAAAATGTTCATGGTAAAATTGTAATTTTTATTGATGAAATAGACAGTATTTTGAGTTTAAATTTTCGGGCGGATGACTTTTTTGCCTTCATTCGTGCTTGCCATGAATTCGATCGCCTGACTTTTGCTTTGCTGGGGGTTGCGACTCCTTCGGACTTGATTCAAGATAAATACTGTACACCTTTTAATCTCGGTCGCGCTGTCGAATTGTACGGCTTTAAGCTGCACGAAGCTCAACCTTTAGTACAAGGTTTAGCAGGGAAAGTTAGCTATCCTGAGTCTGTTGTCGAAAATGTGCTGATTTGGACTGGAGGACAGCCGTTTTTAACTCAAAAGATTTGCAACTATATTTGGCGACAAGCCGAAAATTTCCCGGCAAAAATCCCTCAGGATAAATCTTCGATCGCAGACTGGGTTGAGAATTTAGTGCAGACGCAAATTATTGATAATTGGGAAGTTCAAGACGAACCGCCACATTTGAAAACAATTCGCGATCGCATTCTCAGAAGCGGACAGCGTACCGAAAATTTGCTGAAAATTTACCAGCAAATTTTAATTGCTTCTGATTCGTGTAGCGAAGCCAAGATTCCGGCTGATGAAAGCCTCGAACAAATGGAACTGCGATTGTCTGGTTTGGTTGTGAAAAGAGGGGGAATTTTAAGCATTTATAATAAAATTTATGCCTCTGTATTTAATCGAAATTGGACGAAAAAAGCTTTGGCTGCTCTCCAACCAGACTTTAAACAATTAGTTGCACATCAAGAACACAAAGTCCTATCTATGCTCAACAGTATGGAAGGCAGAGATTTTGAGGATGTGCTCTATGAAATTTTGGGTTCAATTACTATTAAACTAGGCGAATTGATGAGTGTCGATCGCATTTCAATATTTTTTATAGATAAAGATAAAAATGAACTGTGGTCGATTATTGCCAGAACGACAAACAGCAGTTCGACAAAGATTCAAATTATGGCAAACAATCCAACAGCAGGCAGAGTGACTATTTATAAAAAAGCTGTCAGCATTCCCAGCGATTTATCGGAAATTTGGTATTCCGATGTCGTGGAAGAGCAAGATAAAAAGACTGGTTACAAACTTTACAGCAATTTAACCTCACCTATGTTGAATGAAAAGGGAGATATATTTGCTTTTGTGCAGTTAGTTAATAAGTTAAAAAAACATCACGATCCGGCAGGAAATTTTTCTGACAAAGTCGAGATAGAAGGGTTTACAGAAGTCGATCGTACTTTGATCGGAGAGTATGTTCCAGCTATTCAGCGGTTGTTGGAAAGGTGTCAATCTTGTTATAAGTTAACTCAAAGATTGCAAGCTTCGGAAGCTTTAACGGAAGCAACGCGATCGGTTTCTCAAAGCAGCTTAGATTCGGAAGAAATTATCACTAAGGTGATGGAGGCTGCTAAAAGATTGATGAATGCCGATCGCAGCACTCTTTGGCTGTTAGAACGCGAGACAGGGCAACTGTGGACAAAAATCCGCTTTGAAGATGGCTCGGTTCGCGAACTCCGGATCGAAGTAGGACAAGGTTTTGCGGGTCAAGTTGCTGACAGCGGCAAACCTGTAAATATTCCGTTCGATTTGTACGAACATCCCGAATCAATAACCGCGAAACAAACTGACCAAAAAACAAAATATCGTACTTGCAGTTTGCTTTGTATGCCTGTTTGCAGTCCTGACGGTGAATTAGTGGCTGTCACTCAATTAATTAACAAAAGAAGACCGGGAGATTTCCCAGAATATGACCCGGAAACTTGGCCGGAAGCACCGGAATGCTTTCAAGACAGCTTCGATGCTAACAGTCAAAAATATATGCAAATTTTTAACACTCAAGTCGGGGTGGCCCTGCACAATGCGAGACAATTTGCGGCGATGAAACAGCAGGCTGAAGACCACCCGCAAAATGTGGTCAGCCAAACTCTGGCAATGCTAAATCAGGTGATGGACGGTCAGGGTTTTGATGATATTCTTGATGCTACTTTGCGATCGATTACTTTGAAAATGGGTAAGTCTTTGAATGCCGATCGCACTAGCATTTTTCTGTTAGACGAAGAAAAAAATGAGTTTTGGTCGATTATTGCGGAAGCCGATGCTGAGGGCGATCGATCGCTAGAAATTCGGGTTCCGGCAGATAAAGGAATTGTGGGTCATGTGGCTTCGACGAAACAAAGCATCAATATTCCGTTTGATTTTTACGACGATCCGCGATCGGAAACGGCAAAAGCATTAGATATCAAAAATGGATATCGAACTTATACTATGTTAACACTTCCTTTGTTAAATGACGAGGGTAATTTAGTAGCTGTAATTCAGCTAATTAATAAAATCAAAAAAATCGAGCGTTCCAGCTTGTCCTTGCAAGAAAAAATTGATTTGGAAGGGTTTACAAAACTGGATGAACAGCGGTTTGCCGAAGATGCGAATTTGATTCAAATGATTTTAGAAAGTTTCCGTACCTTTCACAAAACAGCCCGAGGACAAAGAGTTGCGGCTGCGTTGATGGCGGCTACTCGTTCTGTCAGCCAAAGCAGCTTAGAAATTGATTCGATTCTGCAACGGGTGATGGAATCTGCTAAGGAATTAATGAATGCAGATCGCAGCAGCTTTTGGGTAATAGATAGAGATGCCAATCAATTGTGGACAAAGATTCTTTTGCCAGACGGTACATTTTTTGAATTGCGTGTGGCGATCGGGCAAGGTTATGTAGGCCAAGTGGCCCAAATGGGAGTTCCTCTAAATATACCGTTCGATCTTTATGATTATCCGGGTTCTGAAACTTCTAAAAAGACGGACGAAAAAACCGGATATCGGACTTGCAGCTTGCTTTGTATGCCTGTTTGGAATCCAGACGGAGAGTTGATTGCTGTGACGCAGTTAATTAATAAAATTAAATCGGATGGCGACGATCAATCAATTGAATTATCGAAGAAAA
Organism: Microcoleus sp. CAWBG58; assembly: GCF_020883045.1. Lineage (NCBI taxonomy): Bacteria > Bacillati > Cyanobacteriota > Cyanophyceae > Oscillatoriales > Microcoleaceae > Microcoleus > Microcoleus sp. CAWBG58. The sequence goes on from NZ_JAHRFA010000036.1 coordinate 9,254, forward strand.
ATGTGCCGGAGCGTTTTCGGGCAAGTTTCGACCAAAGCGATCAAAATTATATGAAAATTTTTAACAATCAAGTGGGGGTTATTTTGCAGAATGCAGAATTGTTGGCGGCGGTTAAGCGGCAGGAACAAACATTGCGAAATAATTTGAGTTCGATCGGCGGTGATTAGCCGGTTCGTAGTGAGGACTTTAGTCCTTCTTTCTGAGGACTGAAGTCCTCACTACAAACTAATTACAGGTTCGTAGTGAGGACTTTAGTCCTTCTTTCTGAGGACTGAAGTCCTCACTACAAACTAATTACTCATGATATCGTTTCTGGTTTTATCGGAATGATTTAACCGCAGAGGACACAGAGAACACAGAGAGGGAATAGAGAGATTAATAATTCCTATGCAACCAGATTTGATATTACCACGGATTGCCAATCATAGTGAAGACTGTCCAGGTTCGTAGTGAGGACTTTAGTCCTCAGAAAGAAGGACTAAAGTCCTCACTACAAACTAATTACCAGGGATTGCCAATCATGGTGAAGGCGGCCCAATAATATGGATGGGCAAGGATTCGATCGCCCCGCGCGGCAATTTCCGGAGGCAAAATTAGAGGTAAAGCCAGCCCTTCGACTCGCAGCAGCCCGTCTTGAATCCGCACGCGCCCCCGCAGCATCTCCAATTGCGCTTGCCGCAAAGCCTCGGCTTTGATCGTCACATTCCCCTCGCGTCTGGGGGCGCGCAACTGCCGGTAAAACCCTGTCATCAGCCCCAAAGTTCCCTCATCGCTGACTTCCCACAAACTCGCTAAAGCCGATCGCGCACCGCTAGCTACCGCCAAACCCGCAAACCCCAACTCTGCCTCTTCGTCGCCCAAAGCTGTACTGCACGCGCTTAAAACTAAGAGATTCACTGGCGGTTCATTCCACCCCAACTTCGGCATTTCAGTGATGAGCAACTTAGTATCCCACAATTGAATGTAAGAATTAGTCGGTTGCCCGGGCTGGAATTCGCTGTGAGTTGCTAAATGAATGATGCCAAACGGATGATTTGCCCGCTGAGCTTGCAAGTTTCTGAGGGTAAAATCTTGATTCAAAAATGATTTTCCGCGATCGGGCGGCGCGATCGACTCTAACTCCACCGGTACCGCCGGTAATGGCGCTTTATCTTGAAATACCGACGCGCCCATCGCCAAAACTTCATCGTCAGCAATATTCTCGTAGCGGGTATCCGTCAAACTCAGACTCGGGATGACGCTAATGCTGTATTTTTCTACTAAAAATTGTTTTCCATCGTGAAGGGCAGCAAAGGGCAAGCTTCGCAAACCTGCTGCCGGAATTACAATTAAATTGTCAATTTTTAAAGCTGCCAATTCTGTCACTATTGGCGCAATTAACCACCGATAAATTTTTTGGGCTGCATCCAAATAACTGATGCTGTTTCTTCTTCTGGGATTAGTTATTTCGGTTTGCAGGGATTCTGCTAGTTGCAATACCTGCCAGCGGGTTATTGCGGGAACTAAAATGCGTATTGGTTGAGCGTTGGCTGTGACTAACACTAATTCTAACTGCTCCCCGTTAGGGATATCGGAAATTTCTTTGTCGGCTGGTTGGAGGCTCTTTCCTAACTTGTTTTCTAAGGATATAGGAGACTCGGATGTGAGGTTTTTGATTGCAGGAAATACATTAGATAAATTCCGACTTGCCACCAGCACCGAACTATTTTCTTTCGCTGCCCCGTTGGTTCCGCCGACCCAATTCATATAAATGATTGCCGATTTTACGCGGGTAATTTGTTCGTTTTTGCGAAGAGTTTCGTAAATTACCGACATATTAGTTATCGGCATTCTGGCGGGCAGTTTTAGATGTTTTTCGTACTCGCGAGTGAAGGTTCTCTCAAATGCTAAGACTCCCGAGCCTGCCGCATCGTATTTGCGAGAAGGAGCGAAAAGATCCGGGCTAATTGGAGAATCCTTGTCTCGATTTGGCGATCGCAATTCTACTTGCAAAGATGCCGGAAGCGATCGCCCAGGCTCAGGATTTACGGACACTGGAGTTGATGCGGGAGTTGATGCGGGAGTTGGTGCGGGAGTTGGTGCGGGAGTTGGTGCGGGAGTTGGAGTTGGTGCGGGAGTTGGAGTTGGAGTTGGTGCGGGAGTTGGTGCGATCAGGGAAATCAGATTTGGTAAACTTCCTTGGGTGTAAGTTTCCCCAAAAGCAAGACTGGGGAAAATAGTGTTTCCCTCGCCAGAATTAATGCTTCCCTTGGTTCCATTGTCGATCGCGCCGCCAACTAGAAATGGTCGATTGCTACCGCCTCCGTGCCGAATTGCGATCGCGCCACCTCCGGCACTTCCGGCAGTAGAAATACTGCTGGAAACATTGCCAGATGTATCGTCGGTGAACACATTGTTCGATCGAAACAAACCGAGGGTTGTTACATCAACGTTGCCACCTGTGCCGTCTTGTTGGCCACCTCTAGCATCGATAAAACCCAACAGAATGTTACCTGTCGCGCTGAGGGAGACGTTGCCACCGTTTCTCTGAGTGCCGCGGGAGGTGAGATCGAGAGCGGAAATTCCGGCTTGGGAGGTGAGGGCAATATTGCCGCCGATCGCTCCTGAAGCGTTCAAAGAGGCGGCAGTTAAAGGGCCTGTATTGCTTTTGAGTGCGATCGCGCCGCCTGTTCCCGTTGCCGATGAGGAGTCGATCGCACCGACAGTAACAGTATTTCCCTCAACTCGAATGCCACCGCCGTTGGAGGTAATATTGCCAGTTTTCAATTCGCGAGTTGCTTGCAGGTTGATGCTGCCGCCATCCGTCCTTAAATTGCCTTCTAAGAGTAGGTTTCCTGCGTTGATATCGGCTGGTAAACTGGCTCTGTTGCCCCCTCCGAGGGTAGCCGGATCTCGGGCGTTCAGGGTCAAATTGCGCGCGGTAATTCTGGAAGTCGCCGTGATGCTAGCAGCGTCAGCCGAGAGCTGGCCAAAGCTCTGAGTTTGACCGACGGGGCCGCCAAAAGTAATGTTACCACCAGCGCGCAGGGTCAAATTATTTGCGCCGCTGGGGGTGCTGTCGAGGGTATTGGCAAAAGTGATATTGCCGGTACTGGCGGCGAGGGTGGCGGTGCGATCGACTGTGACGGCACTGTTAAAAGTAATGTTGCCCGCAGTCGCGATCGTACCGGATAGCTCGGTACTGCGGCCGTTGACAGTCAAACTAGCTAGGGGCGCAGTTTGACCGACTGTACCGCCGAACAGCACTCGCTGAGCGTCAAGTCTCAGGGCGCGAGTTCCGTCTAGGTTGCCGGAAAACAGAATGTTGCCCCTAGCTTGAGTGCTCAAAGCTACATCAGCATTCAGGGAGAAGTTGCCTGTCAAAGTGAGATCGGCGCCGGATGTTGAAATGTTGGCACCGATCGCAGTTTGGGATGCGTCGAGAGTCAAACTAGCGCTGCCAGTCGTTCTCAGGGGATTGTCGATCGCGATCGAGTTGCCTTGAAGTGTCAGCGAACTGTTGAAGGTAGTGGGTGTGACGATCGCGATCGAGCTGCTGTTGGGACGCCCAATCGCGATCGAGCCAAAATCCGCTGCCAAACCAGCGATATCCGTTGCCGTTAAGTCCAAAATCCCTAAATTATCCCCAGTGCCGCCAATCCTAATTTGTCTGCCGTCATTGGGTTGCAAGCTAATTGTTCCCCCCGCACTGCTGGCGGAATTGTTGCCGCCCCTGAAGTCAATGCCGTTAGCAGTGAGAGCAATGTTACCACCGTTCGCATTCACCCGTCCCAGAGAGATGCTGCTAGCAAAAATGTTGATGTTGCCGCCTTGAGTCTCGATTAAATCGTTGGGATCGTTGACAAAAAAGACTCCGCCGGCTCTAAATGTGACGCTGTCTCCCCTTCTCGCTTGCAGGGAAAGTTGGTTGTCGGGCAAATCTTCGACGGTGATGAAGCCCGGAGTCTCTAAAACTACGTTGCTGCCGGCAGCCATCTGTTCCAACTGCGCGTCTGAGATCGATGTTTCAGCCAGCGATCCTGTGGCTTGAAGTTCCCCGCCAGTCGATCGCGCGCTGTTGTCGCCGTTACCGCTGACGATGGTAATATTTGGCGGATCGAGCAACAAATTGCCGATCGACCCATTAGGAGCGCGAGTATCGACCTCTCCTTGGAAAGTTAGAGCATTTTTGCCGGAAACTTCGACTCTGCCACCGTTACCTGCGGCAGTGCCGCCGCGAGCAGTAATATTGCCAAAGAAACCAGTAGTATTGTCCGACCAAATTACCGCTGCGCCACCGTTGCCGCGGTCGATCGCATTTGTGGCGATCGTAGAACCAGGACTAACATAAGTTACCTGGGCATTTAGCACCGGTTCGAGTCCCTGGAAACCGCCTCCGACGCGCACAACACCCCCGCCATCAATCCCCGAAGCATTAATATTTGCGCCGAACAGGCCGACTTTTTCGCCTAAAATATTTACCGTACCGCCAGTCTGGCCAGCAGGGGCCAATACATTTAGAGTACCCGAGACGATCGCACTTCCGGCAGTTACCGGCACTGTTTGGCCGCCCGTCAGTACCAATTCACCTTGTGCATTGGTTGTTAAACCTGTAGCCGAAGCTACTCCTGGGCCCGTCAGCAACTGAGGCAAAGCAGCCGGGGCGATCGCAGATTTTTCTGACTGCAAAGATGGAGTAATTTCTAAACTCAATAAATTACCCGCTTGACTGATGCGGACTGCATTTTGTCCCGGAACAGCAGCCACTGTAATTTGACCGGCCGGCGCCGATAATTGCCCGCTATTAATTACTGTACCGCCCAGCAAAGTTAAATTTTGACCGTTGCCAACTGCCAAATTTCCTGCATTGACAATTGCACCGACTTGTGAGTTATTAAAATTAAATTGATTGGGATTTCCCAGTAAAGCTTTATAATCATTAATTCCTGCCGAATTAAACCAGCCATCGCCGAAACCGATACCTGTAGCAGTTGTGGCGAAAAAAGAACCAGGCACGTTTAATCTGGCATTTTGACCGAAGACAATTCCCGCCGGATTCATCAGGAATAGATTTGAATTGCCACCGCTTACAGAAATTAGACCGTTAATGACAGAAACATTGTTGCTGGAAATCCGCCCTAAAATATTTTGAATATTTGGATTAGTGAGAAAATTGGCGATTTGACCTTCGCTGAGATTAAATTGACTGAAGCTGTGAAACAGATTGGCCCCGTTTCCCGACACTTGTCCGCCGCTAATGTTTAAGCGATTTTGCTCCTGATTGACAACAGTATTAGTGCCGTCATTCGCCGGAACGACAGATTGCGATCGCACTGCTATCGGTAGCAGCCAAAAACCTAATGTCAAAATTAAAGCAGAGCGAAAATAGGTCATTAGTCAGTTGTCAGTTGTCAGTTGTCAGTTGTCAGTTGTCCGTTGTCCGTTATCATGGGAGCAATTATCAATTCCCAATTCCCTGTTTGGCCGATGCCCGATGCCCAATGCCCAATTACCAATTCCCGATTCCCGATTCCCGATTCCCGATTCCCGATGCCCAATTCGCAATTCCCAATTCTAATCTATAGTAGTTTTGATTTTGTTTGAGCTGTAATGTTCCGGGAAAGTGCCAATAAACTTAAAAATGTCGATCGCGCGCCGGCACAGGTAGTTTGTCTGCTGAGTGCCAAGGGTGCCTCGTTCAGTCGATCGCACTTTCAAAGCGCCCGCTGCCATAATATCGGAAATATCATACAGATTTAATATTTATCTGTAGCAGGTGTCTTGACAAAACGATCGCTTTTGTGGTGTACTGATTGGATAGAAGAGCAGTCAAACCACGAAATCACTCGCTCCTGTGACGAAGAGTAGCCCCCGCTCAGGAAAGGAGCAAGAGGATAAAACCGAATTCATATAAAAGTAGGCATCTGGATTTGTAAATTAGTATTATAACGATTCAAAAAACGATAAGATGAGGTACAACTTAGATTTTAGATTTTAGATTAGGTGATTCGAGGATTGGGGGATTCGAGGATTGGGGAATTGTTCATTAATTGGTGAATATCTCATCTTTCCGAGAAGCACTATATAGCCTTTCTCAGAAAGATTTAGAATTGGGAATTGGGAATCGGGAATCGGGAATTGGCAATTTCTTGCCATGATAACTGTCAACTGTCAACTGTCAACTGTCAACTGTCAACTGTCAACTGTCAACTGAATTTTTGCATGAATTGGCGATCGATCCAATCTTTCCAGTACCACAGTAGCGATGATTCCCACATCCACGATCCGCGAGATGCGATCGCCCTTTTATTCCCAGTACCGATTAAGCCTAAATATTTTTCCTGCGGTATAAAGGGTTTCAGCGGTTTTGCCAATAAAAACTGCTGCAAATTTTCAAACAGCGGTTTGCCCTGACGCACGGCAAACACGCCTGCTTTGGGACGGGGATAATTAACCATCGCCGCGATGTCTCCAGCCCCAAATACGTTGGGATGAGAGACTGATTGCAGGCAATCGTTGACTTGCATAAAGCCGTTTGAGTCAGTTGCTAAACCCGATTCTCCGATCCAACGGGCGGCGGATGCTTGTGTCACCCAAAAAATGCGATCGCACTCAATCTTCAAACCAGATTCACAGTATATTTGGTAAATGGGCATCGGGCATCGGGCATCGGGCATCGGGCATCGGGCATCGGGCATCGGGCATCGGGCATTGGGCATTGGGCATTGGGCATCGGATGTTATTTGCATCATTTCTTGCTTTTCTACAGCACTGACTTTTTCCATTAGATGCAGTTGAATGCCGCGACTAATTAGAATTTCTTTCAGGCGGTGACGAACCCGTTTGTTATGTGCAGGCATCAATTCAGCACCGCTATGAAACAAATGAATTTTTAATTCTTCTTCCTGCTTAAACTTTCCTGTCTCATTGAAAATCCATCCGTTAAATCCGTTACAAAATCCGCTGCCGAACCCTTCTTCCTTCCCAAAACGAGATTGCATATTCAATGCTAATTCTACGCCGCCCGCGCCGCCACCAACGATCGCGATTCGTACAGGTTTTTCTCGATAGTTTTGCGTAGCAGAGATTAACTGATTCCAGCTATCTAAAAACTCCGGTACGGGTTTAGCTGGAATTGCGTATTCTGCCGCACCTGGAACTGATATAGTCGCGGGAGTGCTGCCGATATCCACAGACAGCACGTCAAAGTTAATTGGAGGGCGTGTTTGACAAATTACTAAATTTTTGTTAAAGTCGATCGCGATCGCCCGATCGACCAATATTTGACACCCGGCAAATTCGGCGAGCGATCGCAAATCGATATGACATTCAGCATAATCGTAAAACCCAGCAACGTGTCCCGGCAACATCCCCGAATAAGGCGCGTACAGGACATCGCTAATCAGAGTCAACCGCACGGAGGGCAGCGGTTTGATGCCGAACATTTTCAATACAATAGCATGACTGTGACCGCCGCCAATTAAGACTAAATCTTTCACAATTACAGATGTTCGATCGAAATATTCCTTTCCACGATATTGTACAGCACTTGCACTTCCGCAGACAGGACTGTCCGGTCAGGAGAGCTGGCGGTGTGTAATTAAGATTGGCCAGCACTTTTGACAAAATGCTCTCACTTACCCCCCGCCTACATCGCAGATTTTCAGCGATTGTACGATCGCACATTCAGCACAAATGGCTGTAGACTGTAGAGCGAGCAAATTTGATCGCCAAATTATGCCGGGGTGTGTTTGAAAGCTAACTCACCATTGATAATTATGACATTACGGATCGTGCCTCGCAGTTGGTCGCCATCGATTAAACGTTTGTTCCCACTGCTGTTTGCCCTCTCATTCATTATAGTATTGTTGGTCAATAATGCGATCGGGGCGATCGCCCAGCAACCCCGCCAAGAAATTCGCGGAGTTTGGATGACGACAAACGACAAAGACATCCTCAGAGATAGGCGCAAAGTAGCCGAGGCTGTCAGCCAATTAAAGCGATTAAATTTTAACACAATCTATCCCGTAGTTTGGAACTCTGGCTATGCAATGTATCCCAGCCCAGTCGCCCAAAAAAGAGACATTCAACCCTTTGTTTATAGAGGGTTAGACGGACAAGATACGATCGCAGATTTAATCGCCCAAGCCCACCGCCAAGGCCTGCTAGTAATTCCTTGGTTTGAATTTGGTTTCATGACTCCTCCCACCTCAGAATTAGCATTAAACAATCCCGATTGGCTGACTCAAAAACAAGACGGCAGTCAAACATCAAACGGTGCGGGCGGCGAAGTAGTTTGGCTCAATCCCTTTCATCCCGAAGTCCAGAAATTTATTACAGAACTCGTACTAGAAATCACCACTCAATACAACGCCGACGGCATTCAATTCGACGACCACATGAGTTTGCCCTCGGAATTTGGCTATGACAAATACACAGTGGCTTTGTATACCAAAGAAACAAAAAAAGCACCTCCAAGCGACTCTCAAGATCCAGCATGGGTGAAGTGGCGAGCCAATAAAATCACTGCTTTTATGTCCCAACTAAATCAAGCCGTCAAAGCAGCCAAACCCAATGCAATTTTCTCGATTTCTCCCAATTACTACGAATTTGCTTACAAACATCACCTGCAAGATTGGCTAGCCTGGGTGCGTTTGGATATTGCCGACGAACTGATCGTGCAAGTGTACCGTCCCAATCTAGAATCATTTTTGGACAAGATTAACCGTCCAGAAATGCGAGAATCGCAGCAAAAAATCCCCACAGGAGTTGGGATTATGACAGGTTTAAGAAATCGCCCAGTAGCCATAGGGCAAATTAAATCCCAGGTGCAAGCAGTCCAAGAATACGGCTTAGGCGCCGCTTTCTTCTACTACGAAAGCTTGTGGGAAGATGCACCCGAACCAATTGCAGATAGACTTTCTCAATTTAGCGCCTTCTTCCCGTCTTCTGCATTCCGCACAGCGCTACAAATGCCGAGACGCGCGGCAACTTTTCCTCCGCCTCCCCCGCCCAAACCAGACCCCAAAACTAAGCCAGGACAACCTACAAAAAACAGCCCACCTTCGCCCTCACCAACCACATCTAAAAAGTAAAAAGTTGTCATATAGCGGTTCTCAAAAAGATGAGGTACGTTGTTGGGCTTGGGCCCTCTTAGCTGAACTGGTTATGTAAGCTGTCAGTCATACCTCATCTTTCTGAAAAAGGCTATATCAAATGCGGTTACATCGGGATATTGCAGTGATTGCGAGCGAAGGTTTCGCGAGCGGGTACAGCACTAATAATAGGAAAATTATTGTTCGGATGCAAGCAAAAATAATATCATTCATCAATAATAATATCATTCATCAATCTTTTCCTAGTGGTGTTCCCGCTCGCCTGTTCAGTAAACTTGAATTGCAAAAATCGGAAAACACCTAAAATTATCTGCGTTCATCTGCGTTTATCTGTCTGACATCTGCGGTTGCAGAATCCATCCAAGACTTATGCAATGCAAGTCTAGTATACCTTAGCGTAATATCAATCATTAATCATCAATAAAAATGTCAAACAATCAAAAAATTGTATTACCAAAAATGGGCTGCGGTACTTGGGCTTGGGGCAACAGATTGCTCTGGGGTTACGATGAAAGTATGGACGAGGAATTGCAAGAGGCTTTTAATCTTTGCGTTAACAATGGAGTCACTTTATTTGATACAGGTGATTCCTACGGAACCGGGAAATTAAACGGACGCAGCGAGCAACTTTTAGGGCAGTTTTCCCAACAATATCAAGGTGCAAATCAAGACAATATTTGTATTGCGACAAAACTAGCGGCTTATCCTTGGCGACTGACGCGACAATCCATGATATCTGCTGGAAAAGCCTCGGCTGCGCGGCTCGGAAAGAATGTGGATTTAGTGCAAATGCACTGGTCTACAGCCAATTATGCACCTTGGCAAGAGGGGGTTCTTTTGGACGGTTTGGCAGACCTTTACGAGCAAGGATTGGTCAAGGGAGTGGGTTTATCTAATTACGGGCCGAAACGCTTGAAATGGGTGCATCAAAGATTTAGTTCGCGCCAAGTTCCGATTGTGACTTTACAAGTGCAATATTCGCTACTTTCTACCTATCCAGTAACAGAACTTGGATTGAAAGATGTTTGCGATGAATTGGGGATAAAATTGATTGCTTACAGTCCTTTAGCTTTGGGATTGCTGACTGGGAAATATTCAGAAAATGGCGCTCTTCCTAAGGGTATCAGAGGTGTGGCGTGCAAGCAGTTATTACCGGGAATGCGATCGCTTTTGGAGTGTTTGCGAGAAATAGCAGATTTCAGAAATAAGACGGTTTCGCAGGTAGCGATTAATTGGTGTATCTGCAAAGAAACGATGCCGATTCCTGGGGCGAAATCGGCGGCGCAGGCGGCCGAGAATATTGGTGCTTTAGGTTGGAATTTAGACTCTGGGGAGATTGCAGAATTGGATAAGGCGGCGGCAAGTGTAGATAAGAAAATGGTGCAGAATATATTTCAAACGAGATAACCCGGTTTGTAGTGAGGACTTTAGTCCTTCTTTAGTTTGTAGTGAGGACTTTAGTCCGCATCAAAGAGAGGACTGAAGTCCTCACTACGAACCTATGAATAAAGCTAATTGCAAAACTTTTCTACACACCTCACAAACATTTCTACACCCATCCCCAACGCAGTTTCATCAAAATCAAAACGCGGGTGGTGGTGCGGGAAAGCCAAATTTTTCTCGGGATTTGCCGAACCTAAAAAGAAATAACAGCCGGGGACTTCTTGCAAAAAGAATGACATATCCTCCCCGCCCATTGTTTGACATTCCGGTACTATTCCCGCAGGAGTTTCTACAACCGATTCTGCTACGCTGCGGACTAAATCAGCCATGCTGGAATCGTTGATTACTGGCGGATAAATCGAAGAATAATCTAGTTGGTAACTTGCACCGTGACTCTGACAAATTCCGGCAATTACCTGCTCGATGCGCTTAGAGAAATAACCTCGATATCTGGGATTGAAATAACGCACTGTACCGCCGATTTCGGCAGTGTTGGCGATGACATTGTGGGTGCGCCCTGCGTGGAATTGGCCGACAGTGACTACCGCAGAGTCGATCGGGTTAACATTCCGTGCGACAATTGCCTGTAGGGCGCTGACAATTTGGGCTGTAACGACGATCGCATCTACAGTCTGATGTGGCATTCCACCGTGCCCGCCCTTACCAAAAATCGTGCAATCAAAAACTTCCACAGCCGCCATCAGGGCGCCGCTGCGGACACCTACAGTACCTAAGGGTAGATTGTTCCACAAATGCAAGCCGACGATCGCCTCAACGTCAGGATTCTGCAAAACACCCGCTTCAATCATCGGTTTGGCGCCGCCCGGGCCTTCTTCGGCGGGCTGAAAGATGAACTTTACCTTACCCGAAAAACTGTGCTTGTGTTTGGCGAGATAACAAACAGTCCCCAGGGCGATCGCAGTGTGACCGTCGTGACCGCAAGCGTGCATAATACCATCATGCTGCGATCGATAATCCACCTCATTTTCCTCTTGAATCGGCAAAGCATCCATATCCGCCCGAATTGCCAAAACCCGCCCAGGCTTCCCGCTGTCAATAGTTGCGACAACACCCGTTTTAGCAATATTAGTTTGATGCTCAATTCCCCATTCCTGCAACTTTTCCGAGACAAACTGTGCTGTTAAATTCTCGTCAAAACCCAACTCCGGCTTTTGGTGCAAGCGGCGCCGCCATTCGACTAGCTGAGGCTGCAAATTTCTAATTTCCAGCCGCAATTGAGATAAATCGACATCTGTTAAATTGGGTAAAGTAGAAACCATATTAGTTGTTAGTTGTTAGTTGTTATTTGTTTACTTTTTAACTGACTCTACCAGATAACCAGTTAAACAATCTGTAAAACTCTCTCTTTTTCTTCTCTGTGTTCTCTGTGTTCTCTGCGGTTCAAATAAAATCTTATCTTTTAACCACAGAGGCCGCAGAGTACGCAGAGAAAGAGAAGATGAAAAACAGTTAAATAATCTGTAAAACTCTCTCTTTTTCTTCTCTGTGTTCTCTGTGTTCTCTGCGGTTCAAATAAAATCTTATCTTTTAACCACAGAGGCCGCAGAGTACGCAGAGAAAGAGAAGATGAAAAACAGTTAAATAATCTGTAAAACTCTCTCTTTTTCTTCTCTGTGTTCTCTGTGTTCTCTGCGGTTCAAATAAAATCTTATCTTTTAACCACAGAGGCCGCAGAGTACGCAGAGAAAGAGAAAATTTAAAAATAGAGGTATTCAGAATACGGTTATTTAGCAATCTGAGGTATTAAGTTTGCCCCCGGAAGTAACCGCTCTAAATCTAATTCTGATGCTGATGCCGCTAATTTTTTCAGGTCATTTGGATCGTCTAAATGTGGCAAAGTACCCAACACGGGAATTTGAGTCAGAGACTGGATTAAATCGATCGGCGCAAAATCGGCAATTTCTTGTTCCGAACAAGCTTGAGGGCAATTGAGGACAATGCCTCTAAGCTTAAAACCCGTGTGTCTGGCGAGGGCAACGTTTGCTACAGCTTGCCCGATCGCACCTAACCTCACAGGTACCACCAAAACGCCCCTCAGCCGCCAATCTCGGGCAATATCCGCCACCGTCAGTTCCCGCGTTACCGGCGAACCCAGCCCTCCCAAAGCTTCTACCAGCACAAATTTCTTGCGCTCAGTCAGGCTTTGCAGCGCCGTCCAGACTTTTTCGAGTTCGATCGGTCTCCCCTCGCGTTCGGCAGAAATTGGCGGTGCTAGAGGCGCGCTAAAGTGCAGCGGATTGAGTTCTTCGGGGGATTGGTCGAGGCTAAACAAACGGGTGTAGAGTTCGCGATCGCCCGTGCCGGTTTGCAACAGCTTCATAATTCCCAAACTGCGATCGGGAAAATACATTTGCCAATAAGCAGCCAGAGCACTGGTCAAAACAGTTTTGCCCGCGTCGGTATCAGTTCCAGCAATCAGCAGCGAGTTCATTCGGGAATAGCTAGTAAGTAATTGGCTTCCACTTTAGTCTAGAGGAATTTTGCCAGAACTAGGGTGAAGGCGCAGGAGTCGGTGCAGGTTCCGGAGATGGCGCAGGAGTCGGTGCAGGTTCCGGTGACGGCGCAGGAGTCGGTGCAGGTTCCGGTGACGGCGCAGGAGTTGGTGACGGCGCAGGAGTTGGTGCGGGCGCAGGAGTCGGTGCGGGCGCAGGAGTCGGTGCGGGAGTCGGTTTGGGTGCGGGAGTCGGCGCGGGTGTCGGTTTCGGCGCGGGAGTTGGCGCAGGAGTCGGTTTGGGTGCGGGAGTTGGCGCGGGTGTCGGTTTCGGCGCGGGAGTTGGCGCGGGTGTCGGTTCAGGTGTTGGCGTGGGTTCTGGCGCTGGCGTTGGTTCAGGTGGTAGCGATGGTGTAATTTCTGGCGAAGGTTCTGGGGTGATTTCCGGCGAAGGTTCTGGTGTGATTTCCGGGGAAGGTTCTGGGGTTGGGCTGGGTGAAGGTTCTGGAGTTGGGCTTGGTAAAGGTTCCGGGGTTGGGGTTGGCGAAGGTTGCGGGGTTGGAAGCGGAGTTAGTCTCGGCGCCGGAGTTATGATTGATGGCGGTGTCGGAGTGGCTGTGGGCTTTGGTTTGCTGTTGAGAAATGAGCCTACTAATGCCCAGGAACCAAAGCCTGTCAAGATGACTAAGCCAGTTAAAAGTCCGATCGCAGCGGCGGGATTGTCCCACAAAGAGCCACCAGCAGGCTCAATTAGCGGATCTGGCTGGTTTTGCGGCCCGCCACTGACGGGAACAGGCTCGGGTTCGGGCGGCCTTCCTACGGCTACCGTTGCTATTAGTGAAGGATTGGGCTGCACGACTGCTGATGCTGGTGGTGCAGTTGGCGCGCTAGATTGAGGCTTAGGATTAGTTTGGGCGTCAAGTGCTTGAGCGACTTCGCTGACAGATTGATATCGATCGCCCGGAGAGCGATTTAACATCCGATTCAGCACCAAAGCCAAACCAGCGCTCACCTGTACTTGCTGCTGCCAATTCCAATGCAACGTTGTTTGATCCAGCAATTCCTGCGGTTCTTTGCCTGTCAGCAGGACGATCGCCGTTACAGCTAAAGCATACAGGTCGCTGCTGGCCGTTGCGCGCCCGCTTTGCAATTGTTCCATCGGCGCGTAGCCAATTTTACCCACAGTTGTCGCGTGGGCTGTTCCTTCGGGAGACTGAACCTTGGTAGCGAGTTCTTTCACCACTCCAAAGTCAATCAGTACCGGGAGTTGGTCGTTTTCGCGGCGGATGATATTTTCTGGCGAGATGTCGCGGTGGATGATGCCCCGGGCGTGGATGTGAGCCAGTACCGGCAACATTTGTCGGAGAAAGACTAAAACTTCGGCTTCGCTGAAGGTGCGACTTATAGAAGGATCGAGCAACAGTTCGCGGTAAGTCATCCCTTCCACGTAATCCTGCACTAAAAACAAACGTTGATTCTCTTCAAATATTGCCCGAAACTGGGGAATTTGCGGGTGGGCAATTTGGTAAAGTATTGCCGCCTCTCTTTGAAACAATTCCTTCGATTTTTCCAAAACGTAAGGCCCGCTTTGCATCGGAATCAATTCCTTGAGGGCGCAGCGTTCTTTAAACCGCCCCTCGTCTTCTACTAAATAAGTCCGACCAAATCCCCCTTGACCTAAAATACTTACCAAGCGGTAACGGTTTTGTAGGAGAGTACCAATAGCAATAGGTGGCTGCATAAGTTTTAAGTAGAAATTGTTAAAAAATAGACGATCGCTCGCAGGTTTAGCTAGACAGGCGGGAATCCCCAGTCCATAATCTTTGATTTGGAGTGGGATGAGAGCCGAGCGATTGAGGAGTTCCACCCGATCGCGAAACCGACAAACGTAGTTCTCTCCGAGTGGTCGGGTGGGTGACGAATGAGCATTCCTTGCAATAATTCTGGTAAAATCATCACATCTTGGATCAAAGAATAACAATCTGGGTCTAAGTCAAAAAGTTTTCATGTGACAAGTGGGGCTGGACGTGTTCCTCACTATAAAACGCCGTAGAGGGAAAGAAGGAGTACCTTGAAGGAAGATCTTGATATCCTTAACAGGACTCAGATGCTTACAACATACCGCTTGCGGTTGGTGTAGGAGCGTCACTAATCCTAGGTCTTTAATGCCCAAGAGCTTACTTCACTGGCTGTAGTTCCCAGTCCCGACGAAAGTTAGCATTTTACATTTTTTTGAGCAACTTTGAGAAATTGGATTTTTTCCAAGTCAAGCAGGGACAAGAGCATCTCATTTTTTGCCAAAAATATTTTTTCTTTGAGTGCTGTCCCCGCTCGCGATATACACCTCGCGAGCGGGGACAGCACTATGAAAATGCAAAACTGAAATGCCCCCAACAGAGACAAACTCTAACTCAATGCAGGGACAAACCCCCTGCGGTTGCTTTGCGATCGACCCCTAAACCCCGTCCGCAAAGAGAAACCGCAGGAGATTTGCTGCTAAATTCTTTCTGACTGTGAGGACAACTGCCTTCCTACCAACTGCCTTCCTACCACAAATCAACTGTCAACTGCCAACTGTCAATTGTCAACTGTCAACTGTCAACTGATTAACGCTGTCAACTGTCAACTGATTAACGCTGTCAACTGTCAACTGTCAACTGTCAACTGACTATCCGTTAAGCTTTGCTTTCACCATCTCTTGAATTCTGTTACCATCTGCTTTGCCTTTAAGCTGCTGCATAGCCTTGCCCATCACCTTGCCCATATCTTTGGCAGAAGTAGCGCCCACCGAAGCAATCACCTCGTCAACCACTTGACTCACCTCTTCATCAGACATCTGCGCCGGCAAATACTCTTCTAGAATTGCCAACTCCGCCTCCTCTTGTGCCACTAAGTCCTCGCGGCCGCCTTTGCGGTATTGATCGATCGAATCCCGGCGCTGTTTCGCTATCTGCATCAAAATTTCCAATTCTTGAGCTTCTGTCAGCGTCTCTTGTCCGGAGGGACGGAGGCTGACTTCTTTTTCGAGAATAACTTTCTTGATGCCACGAACAGTTTCCAAGCGAACTTTGTCCTTGGACTTCATCGCTGCTTTGATTTCTGCGTCAATACGTTCTCTTAAGCTCATCGATGTCTACCTTGCTTTGCTATATCAAAAATCAGGAGTATGCTTCCGATTCTTAACTTTTTTTACAGTATTTTGCAAGTTTATTGCCTGTTGGTGGCGTTTCGATCGTCTTGCACCCGGATGGCTTCGGTGAGAGACAGTCTATTTGGGGGCAGCAGCACCTAGAGTACAGGCGCGGGCATTGATGCCAAACAAAATTTTTAGGCCTCGGGCCATGCGCTGCGGGCGTTCTGACATTGCCGAAACCCTTGATTTTAGTGCTTCTTCCCTCTTGCTTCTTCCCTCTTGCTTCTTCCCTCTTGCTTCTTCCCTCTTGCTTCTTCCCTCTTGCTTCTTCCCTCTTGCTTCTTCCCTCTGTGCACAGCCCGCCATAAACTCTGTTTATGGGAGATATTTCTGCAAGTCATTTTTCGTTCGCCTAAGTTAACACTTGCCGCCACCCCGAAAGTTAAATCTCTCCAAATATTGGCTGAACATTTCTAATTTCAGATGGTAAGATGGCGATTAAATAAACGTCTTGCAAGAGGCCTGCTGTGATCCGTTCTGCTACTTTACCGCTTCCGCTTCCCGAGCCGCCGGTTTCTGCTCACGACCGTCTGCGGCTGTTCTCCGGTTCTGCTAATGTTCCCCTCGCCCAAGAGGTGGCTCGCTATCTGGGGATCGATTTGGGGCCGATGGTTCGCAAGCGGTTCGCTGATGGGGAACTCTACGTTCAAATTCAAGAATCGATTCGGGGTTGCGATGTTTACTTAATTCAGCCTACTTGCTGTCCGGTGAACGATCGCCTCATGGAATTATTAATTATGATCGATGCTTGTCGTCGCGCTTCGGCAAGACAAGTTACTGCTGTGATTCCCTACTACGGATATGCTAGAGCAGACCGCAAAACGGCCGGAAGAGAGTCGATTACTGCAAAGTTGGTGGCCAATTTGATTACTGAAGCTGGCGCGGATCGCATTTTGGGGATGGATTTGCACTCAGCTCAGATTCAAGGTTATTTTGACATTCCTTTCGACCATGTTTACGGTTCGCCGGTGCTGTTGGATTATCTGGCAAGCAAGCAGTTGACGGATATTGTTGTGGTTTCGCCGGATGTTGGCGGAGTCGCTAGAGCGAGAGCTTTTGCCAAAAAGCTTGGCGATGCTCCCCTGGCAATTATTGACAAGCGCCGCCAAGCTCACAACGTCGCTGAAGTGATGAACGTCATCGGGGATGTCAAGGGCAAAACTGCCGTGTTGGTGGACGACATGATCGATACTGCGGGGACGATTACCGAAGGCGCCAGATTGTTGCGCCGCCAAGGTGCGAGACAGGTATATGCTTGTGCTACTCATGCGGTTTTTTCACCTCCGGCGATCGAGCGTTTGTCTAGCGGAGTTTTGGAAGAGGTAATTGTTACAAATACAATTCCCGTACCTGAAGAGAACCGATTCAAGCAGTTGACGGTGCTTTCGGTAGCGAATTTGCTGGGCGAAACTATTTGGCGGATTCACGAAGATAGTTCTGTTAGCAGTATGTTCCGCTAGCTAGAGAAAGCACGTTTTCAATATTTGTTTTAGGGTGCGTTACACGCTTGTTAACGCACCATTTTTTTTGTAGATTGCGCTCTTTCCCGCAATAAATATCGTTTCCACAGGCATCCGAATCATAATATGTTTCCTGTAGTGCGATCGTCCCCGCTCGCGATCGTAACAGCAGATGCGATCGCATTGCAGTATCATATCAAATCCGGTAGCATCGTCCTGTATTAATCTCTCTATTCTCTCTCTGTGCCCTCTGCGCCCTAGTAAGGTTAAATCATTCCGATGCAACCGGAAACGATATCATCCGATCTCACCGGAGTCGATCGCGCTTGAGATCGCTGGAACAACAAATGGTAAAATTCTATCTTGTTGTCTTAAGACCGCGACTTTTTCATCTTCTAGAGATGTCTGACCAAAATAAGGGGTAAATAGGGAAAAACTATGAAACATTCACTGGTACGAGCAGCGGCAGCCTTTGTCGGTTCAGCAATTTTAACACTCGGGGCGATCGCTCCGGCGAAAGCATATAGTTTTGACGAAACCGACATTAACCAAGATCGAGTAATTGCGATCGCCCAACCGGGCGGTTTGACCGGCTACCAATTACTCATAGTAGAACAAGTAACAGACAGACGGAAGTGCTGGAGCGAAAGTGGCTCTAATCCCGTCAGAGTCGATCCGTTATTAGCTACCTTTGATTTCACCGGCATTTGCGGCCGCGCCACAGACAGCAACGGCTTTTCCATTCGCATGGCCGGCACCGATTTAGCATTAAAATACAGCCTAATCTTGCAAAGTATTGATGGCAATGTGCTATTAATGGGAATTCCCAGCGATCCGAACGGTAAAGCGATAATTATCGGCCGCACCAACGGCAATACTAACGGCTTTATGAAAATCACTCTCGATCCGGCTTGGCGCTTTAGCAAAAGAACTTATCAAGGGAAAGTATTAGGTCACTTTTATTTCACTAGCAGTCAAGCCGCACCGGGAGAAACCGGAAATACTGGCGGAAATACTGGCGGAAATACTGGCGGAAATACTGGCGGAAATACTGGCGGAAATACTGGCTCTTCTACATTCAGAGATATTGCTACTGATATCTACGCTCCCGAAATTAAAGAAGCTGTGGGCCTTGGGTTTGTCGCCGGCTTTGCTCAAGATAATACATTTCGGCCGCAACTCGCTGTTACGCGAGAGCAATTGGTATCTTTAGTATTGGAATCATTGAAAGGAATCCAAGGTGCTAACATCACATTTCCTAACAATGTTTCTACTCGTCCTTATAGCGACGTTGATAGCACGCGTTGGAGTGCCGGAAAAGTTCAATTTGCGCGGGACAATAAGATAGTTAGCGGTTATCAGGATGGAACTTTTAAACCTATGCAGTCAGTGACTCGTGCTGAATTGATGGCGGTGTTGCGAAGAGCATCAGAATTTGGTTTGTCGGCGCGGGGAATGCAGCCAAATTTAGTTGGAAAAGAGCCACCTAAAACTTTTTCAGACACTCAAAATCATTGGGCTGCTGCTATTATTACTCAAATGTCTGCTTATTGTTCTGTTGCTTCCCCTGTTAACGAAGTTGGAACTCGTTTTGCTCCCGATGATGCGGCAAAGCGGAATTACGGGGCGGCAGCTACTTTGCGGATGCTGAAGTGCGTTAAAGCTCAGTAAACAGTTGACAGTTGACAGTTGACAGTTGACAGCGAAGTGATAAGAACGGAGATTTAAATTCCGTTCTTATCACAATCTGCCTAAAGGCAGGTGCTTCAAAGTATTTGTAGGGTGCGGATCCATCGACAATCTCTCGCATTCAATTAACAATCTAATGGCGACGCACCATAGTATTTGTAGGGTGCGGATCCATGGACAATCTCTCGCATTCAATTAACAATCTGATGGATCCGCACCTTATACAATAGTCAGTGATTATTGTAGGGTGCGTCAGTTAGAAAACCTAATTTTTGCATAGTAAATCTAAAACTGACGCACCCTACAAGATTGGGAGAGAATATGCGGACTGAAGTCCTCACTACGAACTGGTTTGTAGTGAGGACTTCAGTCCGCATCTTACTTGTTTTCTGACTGGTTTGTAGTGAGGACTTCAGTCCGCATCTTACTTGTTTTCTGACTCTATTTCCTTGCGTTTCTTCTTTGATGTCTGTTTGCGAGTTTTAGGAACCGGGATTGTTTCTGACTCGGGCTGTGCGATTTCTTCTGTTGATTTGCACAATTCATTCAACAACAATTTCTGCTGAGATTCGAGTTCATTTAGCCGATTCGATGCGGTTTCTAATATTTGCTTTCCTTGTCGGAGTTGAATCGTAGTTTTATTTTCGATCGCATCCAGCAACACAAAAACTGATACAATTTGCCAAATCTCCACATCATCGCCGATGACATCGCACTTAGAGACGATTTTGCCGTTTTCTGGAACGTGAATTCCTAAGCCGGAAGCTTCGATCGGCGGCTGGATTTCTGCTATGCTTAAATCCGCAAGGTCGGTAATTTTATGTTCGAGGGATACGAAGTCTGTTAAATCTGGTAAGTTGGTCGATTCTGCGGGTAAGGCGTCGAACTTGAAGGTGAGAGTTTGGTTTAACGGATCGGAAATGGCGTAAATTGATTGGATGTGCGATCGACTAACCGCACCTTTATCAAAAAAATCTTGGCCTTGCAAAGCTAAGGCAATTTTACCATTATCCGCCACTTTCAAAATCTCCAAACCAACCAAATTCTCCGCCGCAGTCTTTACAAAAATTTTATCTAACCCGAGTAAATCCGCCAACTCTTGCAAAGTCGGCGCCGGATCGAACTCAACACCCGCCCGCAAAATAAACTCTTCCAACACGTTAAACTCGCGGGGTTCGCTAATCGCCACCTCCAGCGGAGTTTGGCGAATTGCAAAGCGGAATTCACGCGCCGCCAACACCGACAAATCAGGGTTTTGTTGTTCAATTTGTGCAGCTAGCGAACTTAAATTCGCGTCAATTTGTTTAGCCGATGACGCTAGCAACATCTACAAAACCTCCGCAGTGACGCACCGTTTTTGAAACTTCCTGATACATTTTTCCGACAGTACCTGTTTGTTGGGTAAATAAATCGTGACAGCCGACAACTACCAGCAATTCTTGAGCGCGAGAAAAAGCCACATTCACCCGTTCCGGTTCCTTAGCAAATCCAATATCCCCTCTAATATTATTGCACACTGTGCTGACCACAATCACAGGTCTTTCCATGCCTTGAAAAATGTCAACCGTACCTGTGCGGATACTCAGAGATGGAAATTTTTCTGGTTCTATTTTATCTTGAATTAACCTCAATTGAGCGCCATAAAAAGTTATGATTCCGATTTCTTTCGGCGGTTCACCGTCAACAACCTTGGGATGCCAAGCTGTTTCCATTTGCTGACACAAACGTTCAATTGCATCAACTTCCTTGACATTCAAGCGCGAGGTTCCATTTTTTTCTTCTTCAAACCCTTGTCCGATTGGTGTCTTTACCCACAGGATGTGATTGGTATCTTGAATGATTTTACCTGCGAGATGGTGCGCGCGTCTCGTGTCTGCTTCCAAAATCCCGCAGTTGAGCTTTTGCTGGTAAAACTGATTGATTGCGCCCATGATTTGCGGGTGCATTCGGTATTGAGTTGTCAGCATTTTTTTAATACCGTCGTCAGCCTTTTCAAACAATATTTTAAACAGCGATTCTTTGATAAAGCTAAGTTCATCTCCGGTACAACCGATGTCTTCGGCGATGTCATCGATTGTACTTTGATTGAACATCGGCGGCAATTGCCTGTGATCGCCCACTAATACTAATTTTCTGCCCTTCAACGCGGGGATTAACAACTCTGGCGGAGTGCATTTACTAACTTCGTCAATGATGACTGCATCAAAGCTGGGAAAGTTTTTGCTAAAATCAAAGCTGGCAGCTTGCACGCAGGTAATGCCGATCACGTTCGCGTTGTCAATATAAATTTGTTTTAAATCATTGCGGTCTTTTTCAGATGGATTGCGGAGTTTTTCAATCCAATCTGTGACGAAGTTTTGAGAACGTTTGAGGGCTATTTCTTCTCGTTCTAATTCCCGCTGCCAATGTTTGAACAAACGCTTGATTTTGCTTAAAAAATCTACGCTAAACAATCCGGTACTTGGAACTTCTGGCTGGTATTTACTCGGGATGGTTTGCCATGCTGATTCCCACCAACTTCTCTCTCGGATTAATTCTGCTGTCGGTTGTTGCTGTTGCAGTTGAGTTGTAATTTCGCTCAATTCTGTTTGCAGTGTCGCTAGTTGTTGCTTTGCAGTTGTAGCGGCAATTTGCAGCGGGGAGAATTGCTCGTCAAGAGTAGTTTTGATAACTTCCAAAATCCCGAACGGATCTAAGTCGGCGATTGATTTTTCAAGCTGAATTACACTGGTTTTCCATGTCTCAACTTGTTTCAAAAACTGCTGCGGCTGTTCCCAAATATTCGACTTTTGCGCGAGATATTGTTGGGCGAGCACCTGCAATTTTTCGGGAACCTTTGACTCTTCGACAATTGCTTGCAATTGATGCGTAACTTCGCTAATTTTTAAGTTCGCCTCTTGCTGCGCGGCTTCTACTTGAAGTTGGGCGGCGGATATTTGTTGCTGGCTGACAGTTTGACCGATTTTATCTAATAACTGTTGCTGTTTAATTAGTTGTTGTTCGGTTTCGGTTTTCAGGGGAACTATGCACTGGCGGGCGTTGCCGAGAATGGTGTGCAGCAATTCTTTGACTAGGCGATCGAAGGTTGCTTCGATTTGATTTTGGTGCAATGATTGACTGTAAATTTGTTGGATGTTAGCAAAGAAAGTGTCAGCTTTTTCGAGGATAAATTTGCGCTGGCTTTGACTGACTTGGGCGTAGCTGGAGAAGTCTTTGGCTAGTTGTTGCCATTGCGCCCGATCGCCCGCAGCGAGCACGATCGGCATTTGAATCAAATTTAGGTGCAAAAACTCGCTAAACCGGAACTGTTGCCCTTGAATGTCCTTAAAACCCGCGCTGGCTTCATGGGCGATCGCCTTTTGCAACCGTTCCAAATCGGGCAAACTGACTTTACACTTCGGCGGGACGATCGGCAATTTGAGCGATCGGGCAATTTTCAAAAGTCCTGCGGGCAATTCTACCATATCATCCGTTAGCATCGCGCCCGTTTCCCAGCAAGATTGCACAACTGTATAAAGTCGGGTATCAGCCGTCTCAATCCACTCTGCAACGGCGACAACTACGGCGGCAATTTCCGCTTTTCGCAGTTCCAAATTACTGATTTTCTGTTCGAGATTGTGGCGGTGCGTCTGATTTTGCTTGTCGCCCAACTCGAGCTGATTCACCACATCCGACATCTGGCGCGACACTCGCAGCGACTCTGCAACCGCTGACATCGCGTGACAAACCTCCTGCGCGCGATCGCCCGCCGTCTTAAATTCGGATAATTGCGGTGCTACAGTTTCCCGCAACCAAACCGCAATCCCAAACGCGCCGCAACTAGGGCGATCCAATCCTATTTGAATAGTATGGCTGACGCAAATCCGCACATTTGCCATAAAGTTTTCGACTAAAACATTACCTTCAGAATAAGGTTTTAGTTTCGGCATAAACTCGGAGACTTCTGAAGATTCCCAGTTAATCTCCGGCGCAGCCAGTAAATTAGCCAGCCCGTCAACCAAAGATGCAATCTCGCTTTTAGCAGTTAAACTTAATTGATACGCTGCTGATTGCGCGGTTAACTTTTCCTCAACCTCCGCCTGCTTGTCGTGCAGGTGTTTTTGTTCCTTAAAAAAAGCTCTCTCAGCAGCCGAGTAGGCATTAAATCTGTCGAAATCTGCCAGCAACCGCTGTAAAGATGCGACATTAATCTGGCGCTGCGACAACTTTTGTTCGCAATCAGTCGCCGTATTTTGCAGCCAATTGCCGATCGCATTTTCCTCTAAAAACGGCTGGCCTTCCTCCTGCACCTTATGGGCTTTTCCCTTCCGCAAAGCCCGAATTGCCGGATTGTGCACCAACCGACTCAAAGCATTATCAACCGCTAAATTAGCTTGGGAAGCAATCAAAGTTTTCCCGCCTTGACGCGCAATTTGATAGCAAATTTCCGCAATCACCGTCGTTTTTCCGGTTCCCGGCGGCCCTTGAATTAAAATTAAATCCCGCGCCGACAGCACCATTTCTACAGCGGCGAGTTGGTCGTCGTTAGCATTCCGATTTAATAAATCTTCCCGATTTAACTTAACCAGCTTGTCGGGAATTCTCGCCTCGGCAGAGTCAAATAAAAACTCGCTTAAATAGGGATTTTGAGCGCGGCCATCCGCCAGCATTTTTAAAGCTTTCTTTTTGCGATCGATCTGACTGATATCGCCCGCCGCCTCGAAATACAAAAATCCTTGTTTGGGAAGTTGATATCTACCGCCCGCCATGCGATCGCCCAAATCAACATCCAACTTAATCCGTAACATACCACGTTCAAACTCAATTTCGGCAATGCTACCCAAAGTCTCGCCATCGCGGCTGCTTCTGCTTCCCGGCGGCGAATCAAACAAAATAATGTCTTCATTTCTGGCTTGTTTCAGCCTTTCGCGAAAGTCGCCGACTTGTAAGGGATTCTCCTCGTAGCCGTCAAGAGTTGCCGAATTGCGATCGATTTCAAAAGTGACGATTTTGAAACCTGAACCGTAGTTGTGCGCGCGGAAAGGTACGCAAAATTGACGCGCTTCCGCGATACGTTGTTCGACATTTAAGAAAGTATGCCAAACTTTTAATTGTTCAGTTGTCGGTATGTGTCTGTCGTCCCAAAATGGCATTTGTTGGACGCGGGCGATCGACTTTGCGGGAATTGGCGATCGACTTTTCGACACAAGTCGCAATTGCAACGGCAAAGAATAGCCATCTTTTCTACCTCTAGGAATCGCTACCAAACCAGCATCCAGGAATTTCAACCCGCCGATTCCATCTTCTGTGCGTACAGTTGCTAGCAGCCGCAAAGTGCGATTCCCTTCGGGATAGCTTCGCTTCACGGCTTTTTGCAGCAATTCGGGTAATTTAAAATCATCTCCATCGGTAGCAAGAATCAATTCCCAGATTTCCTCTTCCGAAAATCTCTCATTAATCTTTTGGCGGCGCACGTAGAAAAGACTGGGGGATTTACCGGCTATTTCCGACATCAGAAGTTCCGCCCGATCTCTGCATTCCCAATCGCAATACTTCGCTAAAGCTGCTTCTCCTTCTATATCGCGAATAAATTTACTAATTGTGCGATCGCCACTAAATTTATATCCCCAATCTTCTGCTACTAAAGATGGCATATTTTGATTTTAGATTTTGGATTTTAGATTTGAGATTGGATTTAAGATTAGCATATTGGAAGACTGGGCGGTTAGAAACCGCGTCTATACAGGCGAAACCCAAGGTGGTTTTACAGTCATCAGAGAATTAGGTACGTTGTTGGGCTTTAGCCCTCTTTATATATACGCCTAAAGAGGGCTGAAGCCCAACAACGTACCTTTGTTAATTCTGCACAATAAAATCAAAAGGGCGAATGATGGGAATTGAACCCACGAATGGTGGTACCACAAACCACTGCCTTAACCACTTGGCTACACTCGCCATAACGTTTTTAACTATAACATAACATCTCAGCACAAGTCTAGGGGTAAAGCCAAATTTTTTTTAAATATTTTTCAGCGTCCCTAAACCGATCGCATCAATTGTGCCTGAAATTCAGCGCACAGCCAGAGTTTAGCACAATTTTCGATTTGGGCGATCGCGCAATACAATTGGTTCGTAGTGCGGGCTTCAGCCCGCATAATGCGGACTGAAGTCCGCACTACGAACCGCACTACGAACTTTCATTACCCGACAGCATCTAAGTCCTCGACGCAAGTGTGACAATAGTTAAAGATTTTTTGAGGTAGATTGTGGCGCCAAGAGTGAAGACAGCGCAACCGCATACCTTTTGTTAATGTGACAGTTGCGTCTCGGAATGTAAATGAAACGCCCGCGCAGCAAGCTGTCGCGCGCCCGGATCTGTGTCAGCTTGGGGCGCCGTGCACATTGTATAACATCGCGATCGGGCCCAGCGGAATAGAATAGCCTTATATCCATGTGTGCGTCTATTGTCAACTAATTTTCTTCTCTTATCTCTCTTCCTTCGCCCCGCGAAGCAAGGAGACGATGAAAGCGGTGCATTTAAAAAACTTCTTCACAATCCAAAATCTCAAATATAAAATCTCAAATCCCTATGAGCTACTGTATTAACCCAGAATGTCAAAATCCCGAAAATTTACCCACAGAAAAACTTTGCTTGAACTGCGGCTTTAACCTATTGTTGAGACAGCGGTATCGCCCGATTAAACTCTTAGGAAGAGGTGGATTTGGCAAAACTTTCCTCGCCATTGATGAAGACATCCCCTCGCAACCGCGCTGTGCCATCAAGCAATTTTATTTTCGCGATCGCGATCCAGTAATTTTCAACAAAGCCCTTGAATTATTCCACCAAGAAGCCGTCCGTTTAGACGAACTGGGAAAACACGAGCAAATTCCCAATTTATTAGCTGCATTTGAACAAGAAGGTCATATTTATTTAGTTCAAGAGTTTATAGACGGGCCGACTCTCAAAGAAGAATTAGACCAAAGTGTCTGCGATGAAAATCAAATTTGGCAAGTCCTGCAAGACTTATTGCCCGTGTTGCAATTCATCCACGACAAGCGCGTCATTCACCGCGACATCAAACCTGAAAATATTATCCGCCGCCAGTCAGACAACAAACTCGTATTGATCGATTTCGGCATTGCCAAACTGCTGACTGATTCAGCTATACTCCGTTCAGCAACGCTGATCGGGAGTCAAGATTATATAGCTCCCGAACAAATGCGGGGTAAAGTATTTCCTGCTAGCGACCTTTACAGTTTAGGTGTTACTTGCATTCGCCTGATGACGCAAGTTCCGCCGTTGGATATGTACGACTGTAAAACCGAGCGCTGGTGGTGGCGCGAGTTTCTCCCCAAAGGCACGAGTATTAGCGCCGAGTTAGGTGAGATTTTAGATAAATTGCTACAAACTCATCTTTGTCAGCGCTACAGTTTTGCGGCGGAAGTTTTGCAAGATATCAATGCAGTTTTAGAGATTCGCCAGCAAAATTTGGTTGTGCCGAAAAAGCCGATCGCCCAAACTCTCATTAATACCGACAACTCCCCTTATTTCAAAGCCCTGCCAACTCCTGAGCCTACGATTTTACCGACCAAAACCACCGCCAATTCCGCAGAAACTTTGTCCTTATCAAGGATTTCAAATCTCGAACTGACCCTACTTTCTGTCAGGGGAGTTGATTATACCAAACTGCGGAATTTTTTGTCAAGTAAAAAGTGGAAAGAAGCCGATCGCGAAACTTGGGCCGTGATGTGTCAATCTCTGTCGCTGACACCGGGAATTCAGCTAGAAATCAGCCAAATTTACAAGTTACCATGCGAAGATTTGCAAATAGTCGATCGCCTGTGGCTGCACTACAGTCAAGGTCGGTTTGGCTTCAGCGTCCAAAAGGAAATCTACGAAAGCGTCAAAGGAGATTATGTCAGATTTTGCGATCGGGTAAACTGGCCAACCTACAATTCAACTACCAGTCCAGGAAAAATTAAATTTACTCAGCAAGCACCAATTGGACACCTCCCATCTCGCAGTTGGGTAGGCGGCATTCAGTGGCTGCGACATCTCGATGCCCTGTCAGCAAAATTAACCGAATGCGACAATAATTGACAGTTGACAGTTGACAGTTGACAGTTGGCCGTTGACAGTTGACAGCACTTGACAAATGAAGGAAGAGGATTGGAGCAATGAATCGTCTTTTTTTAATTTCTCCCGGGGTTCCGGATTTAAACCAATTCTTTCTCGTAATTTTTCCACCTGCTAAATAAGTAGATATTGTAGGGTGCGTCAGCGATTAACCTAATTTGTAGGTGAGGAGCCAGAAGTGGCTGACGCACCCTACTACTAATAACTAATAACTAATGACCAATGACCAATGACCAATGACCAATGACTTAACTCTACCTGAAAGCAGAGAAATTGGTTCTGCTAGATATATCCAGCGACCGAGGATCGAGGCGAGCGCTTGTCGCACAATGGATGCTGAAGGTGAACACAGTTAAAGTCTGCAATCTGAACGGCTTTAACAACCGAACTAAAGAGAGGTATCGAGCCGTGTTTTTTCATAAAAAACCACTAATGTCTGCGGTAAAAGTAGACGCACCAAATCCGCGTTTTGCCCAATTGCTCCTAGAACAGTTTGGCGGAGCAACCGGAGAACTGACAGCAGCTTTACAATACTGGGTGCAGTCCTTTCACTGTGAAAATGCAGAGATTAAGGATATGCTTCAAGATATTGCGATCGAAGAATTTAGTCACTTAGAAATGGTGGGCAAACTGATCGAAATGCACACCAAAAACGTTGACCAAACAGAAGCTTACAAAAGCACTTTGTTTGCAGTCAGAGGTGTAGGCCCGCACTTGTTAGATAGCCAAGGTCAAGCTTGGACGGGGGCTTACGTCAACGAAGGCGGCGATGTTGTCCGCGATTTGCGCGCTAATATCGGTGCGGAAGCAGGAGCTCGCCAAACCTACGAAGCATTGATTGAACTAGCGCCGGATGCGGGAACGAAAAAGACGCTGCACTTCTTGTTGACTCGGGAAATTTCCCACACTCAAATGTTCATGAATGCCCTACAATCTATGGGCAAACTTACCGATCCGTTCTTCGGAAATATCCAGCCAGATTCAACAGTAGATTTGTTCTTTAACTTGTCCGGCGATGCCAAAGACCAACCAAATGCTTTGAACTCTGAACCTAATTTCAAGTATATCGCCGAGCCGGCTCCCCAAGGTTAATTAGAATATCCGGCAACTAAGATTGTTTTAGAGCCCCGACTTCTTAAAGAAGTCGGGGCTCTGGGCGTTCGGTTTTTTTAACCTGTTAAGCTTAATCCAATGGTCGTTTCGGCTCCCAGATGGTATAATCTCTTAAAATTCCGATCGAACATTAAGCTCAAATCCATATTGAAATTGCGATCGACTTACCTATTAGTTTCTCACGGCAGCCGCGACCCCAGACCGCAAGTAGCTTTGGAAAACCTGGCTCAACTGCTGTCTGATAATTTGGCCCACTCCTTTCCCGCAGTCGCCACCGCCACCCTAGAACTCGGCCCCGCGCCACTCCACGAACAAATTTGCAGTTTTGGCGATCGTACCCTGTCGCTAGGATTTACTCAATTGCAAATCCTGCCCGTATTTTTATTACCGGGAGTGCACGTCGCCGAAGACATCCCCGCAGAGGTACAAATTGCCCAGAAAACTTTTGGTTCCCGGTTAAAAATTGAAGTGCGCCCGCATTTAGGTTCCCAAACAGCAGGATTAACAAACTTGCTACAAACTCAGATGCAAGAGCTAGCTTTTGTCCCCAATTTGCTATCCCCAAAATGGATTGTACTATCTCACGGCAGCAGCCGCCCCGGAGGTAACTCGACATTTGAACAAATCGCCAGCCAACTCGGCGCAGAGACTGCTTATTGGTCAGTAAAGCCGAGTTTGGAAGAACGAATTGACAGTTTAGTTCGTGATGGACAGCAGCAAATAGGAATTGTGCCATACTTCTTATTTAATGGAGGAATTACAGATGCGATCGCCAAAAATGTCGAGCAGCTACAGCAGCAATTTCCCCAGGCAGAACTTCATCTCGCAAATCCTCTAGGCGCCAGTGTAGAATTAGCAGACTTAATTCGGGATTTAATTCACAAATGAATCGCAAAGACACAGAAGAGGTCAAGGAAGCAAGAAAAATGTCTTTAGGTAAAGTGTATTTAGTAGGTGCAGGGCCCGGAGATCCGGGTTTAATGACTTTGAAGGGAAAAGCGCTGTTAGAGTGCGCGGATGTGGTGATTTACGATGCTTTAGTCAGCCCTCAAATTTTGGCAGTCATCAACCCCCAAGCAGAACGAATTGATGCCGGGAAACGCAAAGGCCGCCACTCGTTAATGCAGGACGAAACTACTCAGTTAATGATAGACAAAGCTCAAGATAATGCGATCGTAGTTCGTCTCAAAGGCGGCGATCCGTTTATTTTCGGCCGCGGCGGCGAAGAAATGGAAGATTTGGTAAAAGCTAGAGTTGCGGTGGAAGTTGTACCCGGTGTCACTTCTGGAATTGCGGCCCCGGCCTATGCGGGAATTCCTCTGACACATCGATCGTACAGTTCGTCAGTCACTTTTGTCACCGGTCACGAATCGGCGGGAAAATATCGGCCGGAAGTAAATTGGCAGGCGATCGCCCGCGGCTCCGAAACCATTGTAGTATACATGGGAATCCACAATTTACCTCACATTATCGGCGAGCTCACAGCAGCCGAATTGAGCGCAGAAACGCCCGTAGCCTTAGTGCGCTGGGGAACGCGGCCGGAACAAGAAGAATTGATCGGCACTTTGAGTACAATTGTAGAGCAAGTTGAGGCGACTGGATTTGCAGCACCGGCGATCGCGGTAATCGGAAATGTCGTCAATTTGCACTCGATATTGTCTGGTTGTCGGCCCTATCATATCATGTCCGCTCCAATGACCGCGATCGATCGGGTTTGTAGTGAGGACTTTAGTCCTTCTTCGGTCAAGGACTAAAGTCCTCACTACGAACCTTTTTTACTATGGTAATCTAGCGGACATGATATCAGACGGCGGTTGAAACCGCACCTAAACAAACGATGTCCGCCGGACGCCGACTGAAGAAAATAAATCAATCAAATTTAACCATCTTTATCTTCAACCCGCAGAGGCGGGTTTTGTGTGTGTAGGCGCGGTTTCTAACCGCCGTGTTTTCGTATATACCCGGTGAGGACTTAGAATAAGAAGGACTAAAGTCCTCACTACAAGCCTATTTTTAAGGACTAAAGTCCTCACTACAAACCTATTTTCAACGCGCCACCTGCCGCATATATTCCCCCCACAACTGAGCCGCATTTGCACTACCTCCGCCAGTCGGAGAATTATCGTCATTTCCCAACCAAACTCCTGTCACCAGTTGCTGGCTGGGAATATAACCGACAAACCACAAATCTTTATTGTCATTAGTCGTGCCTGTTTTTCCAGCTTCTCCCAAGCCCAAAGCAGCACTGCTACCCGTACCTCCCCGGACAACTCCTTGCAGCATATCAGTCATCGTATCCGCGACGCCTTCAGAAACTAACTGCCGGTTGGCAATCCCATCTTTTTGATAGTCATAAATCACCCGACAACTTTTAAAATCATTGCGATTTTTGCAATCGCTGCTGTCAATAATTCGCTTGATTACGTGGGGGCGATTCCCCAAACCCCGGTTAGCTAAAACCCCGAACGCACCTGTTAACTGCAATACGTTAACTTCACTTTCACCTAATACTAAACCAGGGGAAGAACGCAGGGGAGATGTAATTCCCAAACGTCTCGCCATTCCTACTACATTGTCTAAGCCGACATCTTGCGCGACTCTCAAAGCAATGGGATTTTCCGACTGTGCTAAACCCCGATACATATCAGCGCTACCGCTAGTTCTTTCGCAGCCGCTGTAACTTTGTCCGCCCCAAGAAAGCGGCTCGCAAGAATAAGTTTTGGTCGGCGGTATTCCGCGTTCGAGGGCGGCTGCATAGGCGAAAATCTTAAATGTAGAACCGGGCTGTCTCAATGCTTGCGTTGCTCGATTAAACTGACTTTGCAAGTAATCTACGCCCCCAACTAATGCTAGGACTTCCCCGGTGGTAGAATTGAGAGTTACTACTGCTCCTTGAGAAAAACCTGCATTCGCTCCGGCATTTTCTACAGCATTTTTTAGGGAAGATTCAGCTACTCTTTGCAGACCTGGATTTAAGCCTGTTTCTACAATAAAATTGCCTTCTCTGGCTAACTGCTCGCCCAACAAAAACTCCAATTCGTCAAATACATAATTGTAGAAATAAGGCGCGATCGTACTTTGCAGGTATTGGCGGGCTTTGGGATTGATGTCAATTCGCGATCGCCTCGCGCGATCGGCTTCTTCCTGAGAAACCGTCCCCATGGCGCGCATCCGTTCGATTACCCGATCGCGATACTGCACCGCCAACTGATAATTTTGAATCGGATTAAAACTGTTTGGCCCAGGCAAAATCCCCGCCAAAGTCGCCGCCTCCGATAAAGTCAAATCCTTCGCCGACTTGGCAAAATAAAATCGAGACGCATCCTCAAAACCGTAGAGGTCAATTCCCAAAAACACGCGATTTAAATAAGTCAGCAACAGCTCATCTTTGCTGTAATAACTCTCCAGTTTCAAAGCAACTACTGCTTCCCGGAATTTGCGTCCGCCCGAATCTTGAGTACCTACATAATCTCGAAACAAACTCCGGGCTAACTGCTGCGTCAGAGTGCTACCGCCTTCGCGAATTCCTCCCCCGCGCACATTGGTCAACAGCGCCCGCAAAACGCCGATCGGATCTACGCCCAAATGCCAATTGTAGCGGCTGTCTTCCGAAGCAAGTACCGCCTTGGATAAATAAGGCGAAAAATCCTGCAATCGCTTCAATTCTAAGTGAGCGTTATTTTGAGGGGGACGCAGCGGAGTTTGTCCGTCGCGGGCGTAAACAATTACGGGCCCGTTGATACTTCTCGGTAGAGGCCGCACTTGAAACTTGGTCGATTCAACACCAACCAAAATAGCTATCAGAGTTGTAATTCCGCTGACACCGTAAAAGCTGTAACGCAGAAATTCTAAATACCAAGGTGGCGGATCTACAAACTGAACTCTGACGGCGGCGGCGAGCTCCGGCGGCCCTAATGTGAACACGTCTCCGTGACGGAGGGACATACTTTTAATTCGTCTTTTCCCTCTGTAAATGCCGTTAGTAGAGTCTTCGTCTTTAATTACAAAAGGTGTTCGCCGTCTAGTATCCCGCGACAGGGATAGGTGCACGTGACTGACAACGGGATTGCGAACTACAATATCTGAAGCTTTGGACGATCGACCTAGCAAATATCGATCGCCCAATAGCGGATAAACCTCAGCTTTAGCCGCACCTGCATCCTGCACCCACAGTTCGGGTACTTTGGCATTCGGTTTCAGGGCTAGCTGGTTAAAATTAACCTTGGCAATTGTCTGGACTGCTTGGGTAATCGCACCCAAGACGGTTTGAGGTTTGCGGGGCGGCTGCGGTGGGGTCATATTTCGCGATGGACTACGATCGAGCGATCGGCTCTTGCACCATTCTACTCGCAACTTTTGGCTATTTTCAGGATCTGTCCCATACTTTGGGCGATCGACCGTCGATGTTAGATGTTAGATTTTAGATTTTAGATTTTAGATTTATACCGTGTCCTGTCAATTACCTAAAATTAAAAAGGTTCGATCGTTCGGACTTTAGTCCTACTAGCGATTCCCAGCAAAATATTATAAATTTCCTAAACAATTAACTGTTTATCTAACATTTATCCTCGATTTATATCATTTATCAAAACTTTTGCTACAAAACAATTGTTCGGATTGTTTGATCGACCTCGATCGAGGCTAATTCTTAGGTACGTAGTTGCGCTTAAGCGCTCCGATCTTAATATATATAGCCATCCTAAATCATTATCACGGGCGGCGAACATAAATGTGATTTCGCCTAAATCAATCAGGGACACGGCTTGACCTAAGTCCCTACAGGTACTCATGAAAATCCTGCGAGGATTGCGATAAGAGCGCTTAAGCGCAACTACGTACCTTTATTTAGTGTGACAGTTGCGTCTCAGACTGAATTAATTAAAACCCCCCTTTTTCAAGGGAGGTTTTAGGCGTAAAATACGCAATATTGTCCTTACATCGAAGAACCCAAACCGGCATAAGCACCGTAGAAGAAAAGGCTCAAAATGCTCAGAGCACCGAGACCTGCGACAGTAGCTACCAGCCACAAAGGAATTCTGCCACTTTCACTAAACATAGCGATCACCTCACTAATTCACAGCTAAACAAATTGGATTGAATCACAGAGATTGAACTGAAACACCAGTTAGTTAAAGAAATAACTGGAGAACAAAATCCCCAACACAAAAATCAGCAATAAACCCAAATAAAGAGAAGTCCGGTTTAACTCTACCGGCTGCTCGTTGGGATTAGGGGCGCGTTCAGGCATTGTAAACTCCTATCGTTGAATAAATTGCATTGCTGCGATCGCGCCCAAAAAGAAAATCGTTGGGACACCTAAAGTATGAACTGCCAACCAGCGTACCGTAAAAATTGGATACGAAATTGGCTCATTGTTTGGCGTTCTGCTCGTCATTTTTCCAAATCCTTGTAAAATTACTTGCCAATGAACTGATCTACTTGTTTCTTAGCTTCAAAGCGATCCGAGATAATCGGAACTTCTTCGCGCTGCTCTGTGAAATACTGGTTAGGGCGAGGAGTTCCGAAAGCATCGTAAGCCAAACCTGTTTGCACAAACAACCATCCAGCAATAAACAAAGCTGGAATGGTTAGACTGTGAATTACCCAATAACGGATGCTTGTAATAATGTCCCCAAACGGACGTTCTCCAGTTGTACCGGCCATTTAGAATCCTCCTTTCAACAACAAATCGACAGACAATCTCTATTACTATTCTACTATCAAGCAGCTTGCGCTGAACCTTGATATTTAAGTAGAGTACCGCTCGCACCAATCACGAATCCGCGATCGGGGCCCATAAAGACAATCCTGTAAAAATTAGCAGGAACGTCCTCAACTTCGCGGTCTTTTTGCCAAGTTTTCCCGCCATCCAAACTGCACAGCAAATTGCCGCCGCCGCCGGCTACCCAAACTTCATTATCAGTCCGGTAAGCCATGTCTAGCAAACCCCAACTTGCTTTGCGATCGGGAAAAAACGGTTTTCCCCAACCTTCAGGATTGGTCGGATCGCTAAACTGAATCTGACCGCCGCGGGCGAGCATCCACAAACGCCCGTCTTTGGTAAAGCCCATGTTTTGCAAGCGGCGAGAACTGTTGCGGTTGTGGGGTTCCCAGGCTTGTTGTCCTGGTTTCCACACCGAGTAGAAATTACCTTTCGAGGATACCGCAACATACTGCCCGTCTTCCGAGCGGTTGATATTGCGAACTACCCCAAAAGAGTCCTGCACGATCGCTTTCCAATTTTTGCCACCGTCATTTGTCTGGTAAATCGCCCCGACATCCGTCGTCATCTGGGCGGAATTTTCGCTCAAGGCTGCGATCGTACTCGGAGAACCTGGTAACTGAGAGCTCAAAGCAATCCGCGTCCAAGACTTGCCCTCATCTTCTGTGTGGAGCAAAATCGAAGGCTGACCGACAATCCAGCCTTCGGAACCGGAAAAACTCACCGACGCAAAACGCGATCTCGGCTCATCTATATCCAGTGCTACTGGCTTCCAGTTAGTCCCGCCGTCGATCGTTTCAAACAAAGTCGCTTCAGAACCGACAACCCAGCCGTGCTGGGGATTTCCGGTAAAGGCAATATCCTGTAAATTAGCTTCCGTCGGCAAGGAAATCACTTGCCAAGGGTTGTAACTCACAGAACCGATCGTGCTGCAACTCGTACAGATGAGTGCAGCCGCCAATAACATTACAATTCGTTGCCAAAATCTCACAATCGTCTTACTGCAAACCATACATACTAAGTAACAACAAGAAACCAACGACCAAGCCGCCAAAAATCAGCAAACTTTTTTGACCTTCAGTCATGCCGTTGACGCCGACACCGTAACGCTGATTTGCCTTAAATCCCGATACCCCTTCCATCTGGCCGAGATTTTGAAACATCGACTTGCGCGCAGCGCAAACTGGACATACCCAAGTCATAGGCAAATCTTCAAAAGCCGTACCCGGGGCAATGTCAATTTTAGGATTGCCCTTTTTCGGATCGTAGACGTAGCCGCAGGCGCGGCACTCGTGCCGATCGAGGGTTTTAGTCTCAGTGGCCGGATCGCTCATAAATCCAAAATTATGGGTCAGCTAACCGTGAAGTACCTCAG
The DNA here is from genome assembly GCF_020883045.1 of Microcoleus sp. CAWBG58. Lineage (NCBI taxonomy): Bacteria > Bacillati > Cyanobacteriota > Cyanophyceae > Oscillatoriales > Microcoleaceae > Microcoleus > Microcoleus sp. CAWBG58. Next base: position 44,912 of record NZ_JAHRFA010000036.1, read on the forward strand.
CTAAACTTTGCAGCAGTTGGGGCTTCCAACTAAAACTAAGGTTAGGACGGTCTTATTCGTCTTCGAGGTTTCCCGTCTCAACCGCCGATGCCACCGCACATCACAGGGATGTTCGACACAAAGGGTCGGTGGTGGTCTCAATCAGCGTCCACAGGCAGCCACCCGTCTTCCACAGGCAGTTAGAATATTGTTTACCCAATCCTGAGATTGCGGTTTTATTAAAATATACATTAAAAATTATTGCAGAAGATGGACAATTAATCTCGATCGACTCGTAATTTTAGCTACCCAAAATCTATATAATGTGAAGACAAGTTACAAAACCCTTTCACAGAGGCAGTAATTATTCACCGTGTTTGCACTTAGCGGCTACGAGTATTTTTTAGGCTTCCTGTTAATTTCGAGCCTAGTGCCCATCCTCGCCCTCACGGCGTCTAAGGTACTGCGGCCCAAAAGTCGTCCCTACGACCGACGCACTACCTACGAATCTGGCGTCGAGCCGATCGGCGGAGCCTGGATTCAGTTCAACATCCGATATTATATGTTCGCCCTGGTCTTCGTCATTTTCGACGTAGAGACCGTATTCCTCTATCCTTGGGCGGTTGCTTTCAACCAGCTAGGACTCTTGGCTTTCATCGAAGCCTTGTTTTTCATCACGATCCTCGTTATTGCTCTTGTCTATGCGTGGCGCAAAGGAGCCTTGGAATGGTCTTAAGTTCTGATAAATCACAAAAATCGCTAATTGTCAATCCGGCAGAGCGGCCGCAAGTCACATCCGAGTTATCGGAGAACGTCATCCTAACCACGGTTGACGACATCTATAACTGGGCGAGACTTTCCAGCCTGTGGCCGCTGTTGTACGGTACGGCTTGCTGCTTCATCGAATTTGCAGCTTTGATCGGATCGCGCTTCGACTTCGACAGATTTGGTCTAGTACCTCGATCGAGTCCGAGACAAGCTGACCTGTTAATTACCGCAGGTACAATTAGCATGAAGTACGCCCCCATCTTGGTGCGGTTGTACGAACAAATGCCCGAACCCAAATACGTGATCGCGATGGGCGCTTGCACGATCACCGGGGGAATGTTCAGCGTAGACTCTCCGACAGCAGTCAGAGGCGTTGACAAACTGATTCCCGTAGACGTGTACATCCCCGGCTGCCCTCCCCGTCCCGAAGCGATTATTGACGCAATTATCAAACTGCGGAAAAAAATCGCCAATGACTCAATGCAAGAACGGGCTAACTTGCTGCCAACTCACCGCTACTACACCAGACCCCACAAAATGAAAGTAGTAGACGACATTTTGGACGGCAAATATTTGTCAGTTCCCGGCCGGATGGCCCCACCGAAGGAATTGACCGAAGCAATGGGAATGCCGGTACCGCCCGCCCTGCTAGCAGGACAAAAACAGGAGGTACAACGTGGCTGAGCAAGAATCTGCGATCGTTGAAGCTGGGAAGGTTTCTCAGTGGTTGACTCAAAATGGCTTCGAGCACGAAGCTTTAGCGGCCGATAATTTGGGTGTGGAGATCTTAAAGGTCGATCGGGACTTTTTAATTCCCATGTCAACAGCACTGTATGCCTACGGGTTCAATTATATGCAGTGCCAGTGCGCCTACGACCAAGGCCCCGGACAAGATTTAGTCAGCGTTTACCACTTAGCGAAACTGACAGATAATGCTGTCAAGCCTGAAGAAATCCGCGTCAAAGTATTCATTCCCCGCGAAGATCCGAGAGTGCCATCAGTCTATTGGATTTGGAAGGCGGCGGATTTTCAAGAACGGGAATCCTACGATATGTACGGGATTGTCTACGAAGGACATCCGAATCTGAAACGGATTTTGATGAACGAAGATTGGGTAGGCTGGCCGCTGCGGAAGGATTACATTTCCCCTGATTTTTACGAACTGCAAGACGCTTATTAAGTGAGTTTTGAGTTTTTAGCTCAAAATACAGTTTGTCGTTTTACAAGCACCCACTTCTTTGAGGAGTGGGTGCGTTGTTTTGTGCGTTTTTTTTCGGAAAGGTCGATTCCCTACGGGATAGCTTCGCTTCACGAAACTTTTTGGGATATGATGAAAGTGCGATCGTCAGCTTGCCACATTTTTAATGTCTGCTTATGCCCAAAAAGATTAGAGAACTCAAAAGCCTGCTGCTAAAATCTGGGTTTACTTATCGTTCGGCAAAAGGCAGTCATACAAGATGGGTTCATCCTTTACTACCAAATGAACCAATTACCATTGCTGGAAATGATGGCGATGATGCGAAACTGTATTTAGAGAGAGAAGTTAATCGAAAACTTGGAATATTGAAAGCAATTGAAGAAGAGGAATCAGAATCATGAAATTACCTTATATAATTGTTATTCAATGGTCGGAAGAAGATAACTGCTATCTAGTTCACTTACCTGATTTTCCATCTCAGCAGTTCCACACTCACGGAGATACCTACGAAGAAGCTTTGCAGAATGCAGTAGAGGTATTAGAGCTTTTGGTTGAAGAATATCAGGCAGATGGTAAATCTCTCCCAGCACCTAAAACTTTAGCAGAAAACTTGCTGTTTGCTTGAATGTAGATTTTGAAGAGCCGGACGCACTTATGAACCTGTTTACCGACTTTGAAGCTCTACAAACTTCTGAAATAGCGGTACTTGAAAACGATAACCTGCTTCAGTCACCTCCAGCACTTCTTTATCCACAAGTCTCTGCCATGAACGACTTTCTGCTACCGACAAAACAGGTTCATCGAGCAATTTATGCAAAAACTCTCGTTCTGATTCCGCGAACTCTTGATAGCGTTCTCGAAATACAACCCCGCCTCGTTCCAAAGTTTTGAGAATAACAGCCTGCACGTCCTCTGCTGTTAATTGGCTTTGTTTTTCCAGATTTAACCTGCTATTTTCTCTGTTGATTGCATTCAGGCGATCGACAAGCATACAACACATCAATTGTACATAATAAGGCTGACATCGGGTTAAGTAAATAATTTCATCGATCGCACTTTCTGTATAAATTTCGGGAAAATTAGGAACAGGATTCCGAATTAAATCCCGCGCCTCTGATTCCTGCAAATACGTCATCCGTAAAGATTGGGTGTTAATTAAATAATCGCTCCAATACGGATTTAGTTCGTCCAAAGTATGGGAACCGCTGAACAGCAAAATCCAGTTATCGCGGTGCTGTACAATGTAGCGCAAAAAGTTCAAGGGCGATCGGCTTCCGGTATCTGTGACTACTTCCTGCAACCGCTCAAATTCATCCAGACACAACAAAAATCGCTGTCCCGGTGCATTTTTTTCAATTTGCACAAACCATTTTTGGAGAGTCATAAATGGTTCTTTTTTTAGCGATTCTCGGTCAATGGCAGATAATTTCAAATTGCGGTTGCGTCGCGCCTCTTCGATGATGGCATCAGCGATAAACTCGGCTAAACCACTCAAAGTTGTTGCCATTGCTGCCCCCTGAAAGTCGATTAGCAGCGGCACTAATTCTGAGCCAACTTTCTGAGGTAAAAACTTGAGAGTGGAGGTTTTGCCGGTGCGACGACCTCCATACAGCAACAATACAGGTGGTTGAGAGGAAACAGCCAAAGACTCGATTTCTCGAAATACGTCCAAACGCCCTTTGAAGCGACTGTTAGAATTTTCTGGGTTGAGGGCTGGCCCAGCGACATAAACTTGCCGGATTTCTGCTGAATCTAAAGCTGCTTCTTCTAGAGTTTTTCGGGATATTTCTAAGATATCCAGCCACCGCTGCACGATGCTGCCAAAGCTAGTTGCTAAAGCTGCATCTTTACTTAAAACCAAACTTTTTCGCAAACCATTGAGTTTAGTCACAGGTGTGGCCAGCGATTCATATTTAAGGTAGGCAGAACTGGCATTTTCGGCGGCGCGGATATCTTGGCTGATTGCTAAAAATTCAGGTAGTACGGAACCGATTTCGGCTGGTGGTGGTGAGGGTATCCAGGCAAGTTGTTCGGTAATGGCAACAATATCTTGAGAGTTCTGACAGCGGTTGAGGGTATCAATGGCAATTTCCACCATTGCCTTTAATGCTACTTTCTGTTGGTTAGTTGAGTCGATTAGATAATTGATGGTTTGTTGGCCTGCAACTGGGTTCTGCTGATAAGCTTTGACGATAAACGAATCCATCAAAGGCATCGGTAAATGAATGATTTGGTCGAAGTACGGTGGCAAACGCCTCAGCCATTTTGTCTCGTCTCCCTCCGGCACAAAACGCAACAGGAAAAACATCCACAGTAATTCTGGAATCCAGAAATAAACCCGCAAAGTGCCTATAATAGACGCCACACCGAACGCCACACCCATCGCCACACTCCCCGCCACACCCACCGCCACACCGAACGCCACACTCCCCGCCACACCGAACGCCACACTCCCCGCCACACCCAATATCACACCAAATATCATACCTCCCGCTACACCTGACGCCATACCGAACGCCACACCCAACGCCACACCCCCTCCCACACCGATCGCCACACCCATCGCCACACCGAACGTCACACCCATCGCCACACCGAACGCCACACCCATCGCCACAACATAAAACTGAGATTGAAATAGAGATTGTAGGGGGATGACTTGTAGAATGGATCGCGTTACTTCAGGTGCGAATCGCAGACCAATATTCATCAAAAAGATAATACCACAAACAATCCATAGAAGTTGTGTCAACCACTTTTGCAAATTACTATTATTACCTTGTGCTACCCAATTTCCCAGAAACCAGCCCATCAAAAAAAGACTGCTTCTCGACCAATTAAATGGTTCAACTGCCAGGGAATAAATGATGCCAACTAGCAGTACAGCGACTGCGGGTACTGCTACTATCAACCACCAAACTTGTCCCGCATACCGTCGCAGCTTAGGATTTCCGTTAAACTCCGATCGCATACTAAAAGGATTAGTATCTGATTTCAAATCGGGGTGAATTTCCAGCAGCCACTCTGCCAAAGTAAAAGGTTTAAAGTAAATCCAGTAGAGTAGTCGAACGCATTCAGCTAGATAATTCAAATTCATATTGCTCCTAAGTATCACACCACTTGCCTAGCACCGGACTCAAACTGCCGCACAAAAACTTTTTAAACAACTCAAAAAGATAATTTTCAGGAACAATGCGGGCGACACACATAATCGCCACAACTATCAAACTCAGACCCATTAGCCAACTAAATATATCACCCAATTTCAAGCCAAAATTTTTGGTTAAATTACCAATCCAAATTGGCATATCCCAGAATAGCCAGCGCAGCCCCTGTCCCAATTTCTGAGGGCGTTTTGGTCGAGCTTGCAATTGTAGAACCGCACTAACTTGTGATTGAAACTGCTGCTTTGCCCACTTCACACTTTTACTATTTTGTTCCGATTGCCAGAGATATTTTGCAGCTAATTGCAAACGCGCAGGATGTTCTTCTCCCCACTGCAAAGCTAGTTGCTGATTTTTTTTACTTAAATCGGGTCTAGACCCTGCTATGCCTCTTTGAGGCAGCTTAACCAATTTCTTCGCATCTTCTTCTGAAAACTTTTTCAACAAGCACTCTGAACCGACATTAAAAAAAGAAGAAGTAAGTTTATTTTGAGTCCTGTAAAAATCAAGAGGTTCTATAGATATCAAGATCAACATCATTAAACTATTATTGATTAAGGAATGAAGATTATCAAAAAAACCTCCATCAAATTCTTCGCGATAACTCTCTTGAAACACCGCTTCAAATTTGTCTATACATAGGACGGGTAATATTTTTTCTTTGTTGCACAGCTTAATTGACCGAGCAAAGGTACTGCGAGTCCAATCGGGTGCTTGAAAAGCTGTAACTAAACTTGGATTTCTTTGAATAACGGGCACCTGACTCAATTCTCTAGCAACTGTTTGATATAAACTATTTTCTGTTTGGCATTCGCCATCTTGAAATGATAAATAAATAACTGCATAAGGGCTGGAAGCGTATTGAGGATGATTGCGAATTTGATAAAAACGCCAAAGTAGGGATGATTTACCAATTTTATGCGGGCCGACAATATTAACGCTGGTTGGCTGCGGGCCTGTCATTTGAGATTGAATAAATCTTAGTTCCTCTTCGCGCCCGACAAAGCAATCGGGATTTTTCAGCATCGAGGGTGCAGAAAACGGACAACTAGGCGAACGAGGAGCCATAGAGTTTATTTGACTAGAGGAGGAGCGGACTCATATATTTATCATACACGATCGCTGAGTTTGATTTGGCTCTTCTGGAGTCAAGGTGATAAGCAAACCTAATCAGAAAAGCAAGCTAATAGCCTTGCTCGAAAGTTATCAAAGTTCATAAAGCCATAGGCTTGTCGCTTAATCAACTTAATTCGATTGTTAATTCCCTCCATCACGCCACTCGTGGTTCGGTTCAAAAAATAGTTGCAGATTCCATCCAGATGATTACGAATCGTTGTGAGAACATCACAGTAAACCGAACGAGCTTTTTTTAGCCATGCAAGGAGTTGCTCTTTCCCAGCTTCGACAGTCTCAGAACGTTCAAAAATATCTCTGAACTCTTCTTTGAGTTCATAAGCCAGTTTCAACCGTTTTGAATGCTTTAAGATGTCTGCCAGTTTGACCTTCTGCTCCTCGGTCAAATCTACCCCGTTCTTGAGGAGAATGAATTTACTCCCTTTGAGGGTCATTTGAGTTTGCTTGCGTACTTTATTTAACTCTTCATTGACTGGTTTCATCACGTGAAATCGATCAAATACAATCCGCGCCTTGGGAAACACTTCTTGAACCACTTTGGGAAAGCCTCCCCACATATCAACACTCACTTCTTCGACTTGTTCACGCAGCTCAATCGGTTGCTGCTGAAGCACTTTGATGATGTCATCCTGTTTGTGACTATCAATCACCTCAACCAATTTTCCACGGTCAATATCGGCAACAACTGTGGCAAAATCTTGATGCCCTTTGCGTTTACTAATTTCATCAATACTCAGACGAGTAACCGTTCCCCAGTCTGCTTTTTTGATCGATCAAACCTATGATTGAAAATCCCCTGTACTTGATCCCAACTTAAATTTTCCTCTTGGCTAACTTGTTCGATGGTGGTTGCTTGAACTCGCTGATAGATATGATTCTCATAGCGTTGGGTATATCGACCTTGGACAATCGACAAAGTTCAAACTTTCCGTAAAGTATTTCTGACAAGTCCTACAGTAAAATTGGCGACGCGGAACTTTCAGATAAACTGGTTGACCGAAAATCGATAGATCCCGTATCAATACAGGTCTGTTTTGATTTAATTGAGCCCTCGGACGCTGGCAGTATCGACAATTACTTTCAACAGTGAAGGAGGCGGAGTTTCAAGATAACCTCAGGTGCGAATTGGATGCAACTTTCAACAGTAACATCGGGTAGATTAAGCAGTCTGTCAAGATGAAGATCCATACGGTAGAAATCAATTAGTAGTATCTCATTATACACTTTTCACCAAAAAGCCAGAAGAGCCTTTGATTTTACAAAGTCATTTTCGATCGCCCTTTCACCAACCATAATTTTCTCAACCTCTGTTTCCATTCCCAAAACAGGAATCAGATCGGATTTGTCTAAAGTCTTAAATAAACTCCACACGCCCTGTCAGATCGTCTAACTCAAGATACTCCCAAATCATTACTAAACTTCTCAAAATTTCTCCAATCGAGCGGCTATTCTTCTGACAGTAAATAATCCCATTATGAGGTAATCCAGCTCGATCTATCCTTAAAAAATCTGCATCTTGAGTAAAAATTATTCTCCCTTCGGCCATCGCAAATTCTACATGAAGTTCGTCAGGCTTGCCCAATTAGCCTGCTTCTGTTGTAGTCGTCACATTAATCTCATATCTTCGCAGACCGATCGCAATAGCATTACTTACATTTTCATCCAAATGAAAATTAAGAGTTCTTGACATTTAGGCTTTTTAATTTTTGCTGAAGGATAGAATGATTTTGGGCTTGCAACCCGCGAACAAAGGTTTCATCTTCTCTAATTTGTGTCCTAATTTCTTCACGATGATCGTGATAATAAGTCAAAGCTGCATAAACATCAGCTAGAGTAATTGAAGGATAATGGTAAATAATCTCCTCTGGTGACATTCCCATTTCCTCATGCCAAATTACCACATCTTGTACCTTAATTCGATGTCCAGTAATGCAAGGTTGCCCACCGCAAAAACCGGGATTAATTGTAATATGTTCAGAAATTATGCTTACCATAAATTAGCCGTTGACTCAGTTTTGTTACTTCATCTGATAAGTATATTTTACCTGTTCATAATCAGACAAATAGATATCAATTTTTTTACCTGAAAAAAACTCGGATGTCAAGCCAGTCGTGGGAAATGCTTCGCCTCTACTATTATGTATGGGGCGATCGCTTTTCGGAAACAGCCATTCTAATTATCCTTGTAATGGTGCGAGCAAGCCGCGTCGCACAGATTCATTCAAGGCTTGAGCTTGTCGCAGCAGCCTATCTTCATAAATATGAATTAATGCCTGCAATTCTTCTGAGTCCAACGAGCAACCTCTGCATACCGCGCCGCGTGCAGTTGGTGGATAGTTCGGCGTACTCCCAGGGGTGAACCGATGATGATGTGACGGACTGCTTCGCGACGATCGCCAACTAGAAATGGCTGCGGTATCAGTGGGAGAAGAACGCTCACGTACCCGACTGTATCAAAGTTATTGGTTGGAATCGAGGTTATCTGCGACGGGTGATGGGCAACGATCGATCGCCAGCGAAAGGATTCGGACGGTAAAAATGAGTCACTCAATCGCGGAAAACTAACCATAGATGCAACCTGCACTGAGCGTCGATATTAGTTATCCGACAGACTTAGGAGTATTAAATGGAGCCAGGACTCACACCTAAAAAATCATAGGTATCCTGTATAAATCTGGTTGAATATATCGATCGCTCCTGTTATTGGTTGGCGATCGATTATTCAGCAAACTCTAATTTAAGTTGTCGGAATTGCCTTCAACAAATAAGCACGGGTTCCTGTTTGAGTTACGCCCTTGGCATCTTTGTAGGTGTAACTTCCATAGGCAGAAATATCACCGAAATTATTGATGCCGGTAGCGTTAGTTAATGTCACCTTCGACCCGCCAAAGCTGGGATCTGTGAGTATCAGACTGTTCAAGTCTTTGATGACACCGTTGTTCCAGACAAAAGCGCGGTTTTGAAGGCTCGAATTCTGAGAGACGCCGACTACTTGACCGAATTGGTTGATGCCAGCGGCGGCACCGGTTGCACCGCCAAGGCTGCCGATGTTGATTTTTTGACCGTTTTGCAACAGGAAGGGTGAACTGGTAGCAGTGGCACCTGTGCCACTGCTAGTATTACCGATGATTTGACCGGCATCGTTGATATCGCGAGCAATGGCTTGTTCTGCCCCAAAGGTGCCGAGGTCGGTGAGTTTGTATTTACCATCTGAGCCTTTTTCCCACAATGCCGCAGTGTTGATAGTTACGGTATTGAGTCCGTCACTGTCAATTTGTCCGACAATGACACCTTTATTGTTAATTCCATTTGCGGTAGCGCTGTTACCGTCCAAATCTGGCAGGGGGTTGATGAAACCCTGGTCTACAGAAAGCGCGCGGGTGCGAACGGGGATTGTGCCGCTAGCTGGCGCCCAAATGTGGCGACCGGCCATTTGGTTTTGGTTGTTGATATCGAAGAAGTAGGTTTCAACACCCGGCAAGTCGGTGATTTGTAGGGTGTAGTCGTTGCCAGTTTTTTGCCACAGCAAGCCCCTGTCTGTGGCTTGACCGGCAATTTCATCGCTTGTACCGGCGATCGCACCTAAGTCGTTGATGGCCGCGGTGAACCCACCACCACCTCGCTGAGTAACCTCTTGTCCGGTTAGAAGGCCACCACCATTTTTGATGCCGGTGCTAGTCAGCGGCTTGAACACCCCATTTTCCCAAATAAACCCTTGGTTGCGGAACCCGGTGCCAAGCACTTCGGTGGTTTGGGAACGACCAACTATTTGTCCTCGATCGTTAATGTTATTAGCTTGCGTGGCATTGCCTGTGGGAGCGATCGCACCAAGGTCAACAACCTGGTAGCGGTACAGGGGAATCTCGGCGGAAACGAGAGCTTTGTGTGCTCCCGTACTGACATCTTTGATGGTTGCCAACAAGTCATCTTCGGCTTTGACGAGGGTGCTGCCCTGTTCGGTAACAAAAGAGATGGATTTGCCTGCGAGGCTGCCACCTAAGCGCAGTTTATCGGCGATCGCATTAAATCCAAGTATGGTAACGGAACCTTCACCTGCTTCGAGAACTATTTGATCGTTACCATTGCCGACAGAAACTGAGTCATTGCCAGTTCCCGGTTTGATGAAGTTATTGCCGTCTCCTGCATTGATGTTGTCATCGCCGGCACCGGTGTAGATTTGGTCGTCGCCAGCACCTGCTGTGACGAAATCGTTACCACTACCTGTGACGACGCGGTTGTTGCCTTTACCTGCAAAGACGGTGTTGTTGCCTTCTCCGGCATTGATGATGTCGTTGCCTGCTTGGGCGTAGATGGTATCATTTTCGGGGCTGCCGGTAATGATTTTGTTGCCTTCGCCAGCAAAGATGCTACTTGCTGCTTCTCCGGCATTGATAATGTCTTTACCAGTGCCTGCAAAAATTATGCCGCCACCGTCGCCTGTGATGAGGCTGTCATTATTTTGGAATTTAATTAACTGGCTGGCGGTTCTTTCTACATTGAGACTGCTCGATGAGCCGATCGACTGTGACAATTGAGCATTCAACCGTGATAAGTCGCTGGATATTCCCAAGTCTGCCAGTGCGGTATTCGGGAATAGGGAAGATGTTGGATTCGAGGATGTATTCAGGACGTTATCGGGAACCATTTGGAACTCCTTTGAGATTTAGATTTGAGTAGTATTTGAGCGCGTGTAAAACTACACCCTGAAGTCATACTTTGGGAGCAATATTGATGCCAAAATCTCGAAAAAACCTGACGAGAATTGAGTCGATTTATTGAAAAATCAACAATAATTTACCTGGAATATTTTGGTCGGTAAGTTGACCGCAAAATTCTGAGTCCGCAGCACAGACATCTTGCCTGTGAATTTCGGACGCTAGTTTCGATCGCAACAAGTGACAACCTGTCGGATACTTACCTGGATACGATACAAACCAGGGCAAACGCATCTAATTTATAAGTTTTCTTTCTAAGCGCGTTTTTTAGCTTTCACTAGCACTATCTGCGGGTCAAGCTATGTCAATGTCAGAAAGTATAGCGGTTATCAGAAAGATGAGGTATGTTGTTGGGATGCGAGCCCTATACGTCTAAGCGGTTATACCAGCTCTCTGACGTACCTCATCTTTTTGAGAAAGGCTATAATGTCGATCGATAGATCGCAAGCAGCCCTTTCTCTAACACGCTCGGATTATCTTCTCAGCCAAAAGACTGGAAGAATTACGTATCTGCAATCACGTTTAACAGTGGACAATTGACAATTGTCCATAAGCGGGTTTAACTCCCCCACCTATTAGTTAGACAGTGGACAATCGACAGCAAAAACTTAGATTCAGATTTTCCCTGTTAACTATCAACTGTCAACTGTTTAAATCCCCATCCTCAAACCTCACTGTCAACTGTCAACTGTCAACTGTCAACTGTTTAATGGTGTTGCTTCAATTTATCTAGACGATGTAGATTGTAAAGCCTATTGCAAATAAAAGTCAACTAGATTGACTAACTTTTTTGCTTGATGACTGCAAATAATCTCTCAAAGCCTTAATATACAGGAGATTTTAGGCTAAATTTTGCTATCTACAGTTGTCTTTAATAAGAATAATTATAATAAAATTATTAAAATTTGTTTAAGAAAATTAGCTGAGTGACAACTTGGGCTTAAAATCCTTGTCGCAAGTAACTCTTGATTATTTTTTTCAATAAATACCATGAAGTCAATACCGCGTAAGTCTGTGAGACAGGGTTTAGTTTTGATTTTTCTGGCAATTGGCTCGATCGCTGCTAGCACTATTAGTTCTCAATTGCAACAAAGTCCTTGGCGATCCATGTTGCAACCGGAAAGTGCGATCGCCCAAACCCCCAGTCGCGAGTCCCAAGATGCGATCGTCCGCTGGAATGCTCTCACATTAGATATAATCCGTACCGAAAAAACCTCTCCGCCAATGGCAGCGCGCAATTTAGCGATGGTTCATGCTGCGATTTTCGATGCGGCAAATGCTGTCAGCAAAACTCACAAAGTATACAAAGTGCCAGTAGAAGCACCCGCCGGCGCCTCAGCCCAAGCAGCAGCAGTAGCAGCAGCACACCGCGTGTTAGCAAATTTGTACCCAAAACAAACAGCAACTTTAGATGCAGCAAAAACAGCATCTTTGGCAACAATAGCTGAAGGCAAATCAAAAACAGACGGCGTACAATTGGGGGAATTTGTAGCGAACAAAATCCTAGAATGGCGAAAAGATGACGGCGCGAATGCCGAGGTGACATATACTCCAGTTAATCAACCGGGCTACTGGCAGCCCATACCGCCAGAGTTGAAACCAGCATCCATGCCACACTGGAAAAATGTCAAACCTTTTGCCATGACAAAAGGTTCGCAGTTTCAGATAGCAAATATGCCAAGTTTGACAAGCGCAGAATATACGGCAGAGTTCAAGAAACTCAAAGAATTAGGAGCGAAAGATAGTAAAGTTAGAACGGCAGATCAAAGTGCGATCGCGAAATTCTGGCTAGACAGTGCAGGTACGATTACTCCCCCCGGACATTGGAATCAAATTGCTGCGGATATTGCTGTCCGTCGAGGTAATACTTTCGAGCAAAACGTGCGTCTATTTGCAGTATTGAATATTGCCCTTGCTGATGCCAGCATTATCGACGGCGATCAAAAATACACCTTCAATCGGTGGCGGCCTCTGACAGGAATTCAACAAGCAGATCGAGATGGGAATCCTGAAACAATAGCCGATGCAAACTGGACGCCGTTACTGAATACTCCATCTTCCCCTGCTTATGTTTCGGGACACAGTACCTTTAGCGGTGCAGCGGATGCAGTATTGACGGCTTTCTTTGGTGATAATGTGAGTTTTACAGCCGTCGCCGATCCTTCAGTCAATTTGCAGCCTCGGAATTTGAAAAGTTTTACAGAAGCTGCCCAGGAAGCCGGGATAAGTCGCGTTTATGGCGGTGCTCATTGGCCTTCGGATAATCGAGATGGGTTGAAGGCGGGGAGGAATTTGGGTAAGTACGTTATGGAGAAGTTTTAGACCAAAAACCCGGTTTCTCAGTAGACATCTGGCATAATTATTGTGGAACAGGCAGGATGCCTGTTCTTGATTGATGTAGAGTTGGTTTAAGGGCGATCGATACGGTCAATTTCCAATATTCCCAGGACATACATTTGTAAACTACGGCATTGACCGCATAGGTTTTGAGCCTGTGCGCGAATTATGGCTTTAACTTGTTGGGAAACAGCCATTCTAATTATCCTTGTAGTTGATTGATATTTTTATTTTTTAACCGCTGATGTAGGCGCTTCGCCTTCTTATTCGGTTTATAATATCGCATCGGTGCGTCGCCATCTACAATCTGTAAGTTCTATTGAATATCTTACAGCGACGCACCTACAGATTAAAGACTTGCGTAACTCCTAACTTCATTCCAACCGGATTAATTTAACCAACAAACTCATGATTTCTCCCTGTTCGGGTGTAATGATGATACGATCGTCCGGAATCGCGATCGGATGAGTCCAAAGCGCCACCTCTGCATACCGGGCCGCGTGTAATTGGTGGATGGTGCGGCGCACTCCCACGGGCGAACCGATGATGATGTGACGGACTGCTTCGCGCGAGCCCTCAAAGGTTTGGTTGGTTAAAACATTCGGCGATGTTTGGTTCGATGATGAATCTTGCAACATAGCTTTGATAATTTTGGATAGGTTTGATGCTTTGTCACGGTAAAACCGCGTACAATAACAAGTTGAAGAAAAGACAGCAATTCCCCTACAGCACAAGTGGCTTGGCTGGTGCTGTCTAATTTTTCTTAGGTTTAATCTAAATTAATTTAGGGTGGATGTCAATAAGTTTAGGCAAAACCCGAATAACTTAATATAAGTTAACAAACAGTCTATGGAAATCTCAGAAAGAGCAGATCGATCGCCCCTAATGCGACTGAGAGTTCAGCGGTTTATGACTCAAAAGCATCTAGCAGAAGCACTTGGCGTTACGGAAGCGACAGTCAGCAACTGGGAAGCGGGGCGATCTGTACCGAAGCTAACGCCTGTTCAGTACAAGAAGTTGCTGGAGATTCTGCAAATTACTTCTGCTGAATTACCTGACCAATTTGGTTATCCTAATGATGCTGATGGATAAATAAGTTGTAGATTGGATTTTTTAACCGCAGAGGGCGCAGAGAACGCAGAGTTAGAGAAGAGAGAGATTCATAATTTAGGCTGCTATTTTTGACCGAATACATAAAAGGTGGTGATATCGTTCCAAATTCCTTGCTGGGTTTGCAATGCTTCGATTTCTGCTTCAAATTCTGCTTTGGCTTGCGCTAATTGCTCGGTTGAAAGTGTTGATAATGGAGGCGGATATTGTCCGGGGGCGGGATGGGAATTTCCGGCCCACATTGCTTTTGCTTTTTCTAAGCTGATATAGCTGCCGTCTTGTTCTATTTTAATTTCTATTTGTTTAAATCCTGCTTGTTGAAGTAGGTTTCGACATTTTTCAACAGTGCCTGTGGGTTTGCTCATGTTGAAGGAAATGCCGTATTTTTCAGCTACTTTTTGCGTTACAACTCCGCCGACAAATGCGGTGTCGGCGAAGGCATGAATGCCGATGATTCCTCCTGGTTTGAGAAATGTGTGCCAGTGAGTCAGGGCGGCGTGCAGATCCGACATCCAAATGAAGGCTGAAGAGCAAAAAATGCGTGAAGCGAAGCTATCCCGTAGGGAATCGCAACTATCAACTGCCAACTCCAGATTTTCGGCATCCGCCAGCACAAATTCTGTATTGTTGAGATTTAATTTTTGAGCTTTGTTTCTGGCTACATCCAGCATTCCAGGCGAAATATCTACGCCAATAACTCGACCTTCAGATCCTACAATTTGAGCGGCTGCGATCGCCACATGACCTGTTCCCGTTGCAATGTCTAAAACCTGCTGACCATAACTAACTCGCCCGTATTCTACCAGACGGCGAGCAATTTGTAAATGCCAATCGCTATTGTCATAGGTTTGACTTCTGCGGGTATACAAATCTGCGATTTCTTGCTTGTATTTGTCTAACATTGCGATCGCCTATAGCCTTTCTCAAAAAGATGAGGTATGAATGACAGCTCATATAACTACTAAACTCAGAGGGCCCAAGCCCAACAACATACCTCATTTTTCTGATAACCGCCTACTTAACTTCAATCATTGCGTAAAGCCGCGATCGGATCTAAGCGCGCCGCATTCCGAGCAGGCAACACTCCAGCTAACAAGCCCACAGTAAAGGATAGCCCAAAACCGGCTGCGATCGACCATACTGAAATTACAAAGGGAAAACTAAATGCTGTCGCAGCCCCAAAGGCGATCGCAATTCCCAAGCCAATACCCGCCGTACCACCCACCGTCGAAACCAAAACCGATTCAGCCATGAATTGAATCAGAATCGCTGCATTAGTAGCACCTACCGCTTTCCGAATCCCGATTTCCTTAGTGCGCTCCACAACTGACACCAACATAATATTAGCAATCCCGATGCCGCCAACTACCAGCGAAATTCCGGCGATCGCCACCACCATCACCGTAAACAAACCTACCACATTGCTGAAAGTATTTACAATATCAACTTGATTGATTACTCGAAAATCATCCGGTTGTGGCGGATAAAGATTGTGGCGCAAACGCATGATATTTTCAACTTGAAATTGAGCATCAGCCAAATCCGATTCCCCCGTAGTTTGCAACCAAAAACCAGAGATCGCAATGCCAGCCAAAGAATTTCTACCCACAATCCGAGCTGACATATTTTTGAGGGGAATATACACGCGATCGTCCTGATCCGTACCCCCTACCGACCCCTTGGGTTCCATCACTCCAATGACTTTGTAACGCCCTCCCTGAATGCGAATATCAGCCGATAGGGCATTAGCACCGACCCCAAACAGGTCGTCTCGCACCTTAGAGCCGAGAACAACAACTGGTTCAGCAGCATTCAATTCATCCTCATTAAAAAACCGTCCTGCTTGAGGTTGAATGTTTTTGACATCGGGATAATTTAAATCAGTTCCTAATATAGAAGTAAATGAATTTTGCCCGCCATAAACAACTTGCACTTGGCGCTGCAAAAACGCCGAAATTGCCTTAACAGCGGGAGCTTGTTTGCCGATCGCCCTAGCGTCATCCCATGTCACAGTAGAAGCAGAACCACCACCCTGACTAACACCACCCGATCGCGAAGCACCAGACAAAACCAATAACACATTAGTACCCAAAGCCTTCAACTGTTCCTCGGTAGACTTTTGTACCCCCTGCCCCACCGAAGTAATCGCAATTACCGAAGATATGCCAATAATCACACCCAGCATCGTTAAACTGGTACGCAACTTATTATTCCACAGCGCCTCAGTCGCCATGAACATAATTTGAACGTTTGAGATTTTGTTAATAACTGGGGGAGTCTTTAATTTCATTTGGTAATGGGTAATAGCTAATTGGTGAGGATTAAGATTTTTTTTAACCGCAGAGAGCGCAGAGAGCGCAGAGGGAGAGAAGAGAGATAGGTAATAGCTAATTGGTGAGGATTAAGATTTTTTTAACCGCAGAGAGCGCAGAGAGCGCAGAGGGAGAGAAGAAAGAGCTCGATCTTAATTTTTCTCATTAACGCAAGCGACTTCCACCACCCGGTTGCAAACCTGGAATTCCACCCGATGATGGATTTTGAGATTTCGGCCGCAAGCCAGGGGGGAAACTAATAAACACTTTTTCATTTCCTTTCAAGCCCGATCGCACTTCCGTCTTATCATCAACCGTCATCCCCGTCTTAATCGGCACAAACAAAGGCTTTCCATCCTCACCACCAGTCACAAACACTCCCGTTTCCTTTTTTTGACGAACAATGGCCGCAGTCGGCACAACTAAAACATCCTTCAATTCACCCGCCTTAAACTCCAAATTCACATTCATGCCCGATCGCAATAGTTTTTTAGCATCATCAAGAATTGAAGCTTTTACCTCAAAACTGGTAACATTTTGCTGGACAATTGACTGAGGTGAAATTTGATTGACTTTCCCAGTAAAAGTCTTTCCTGTATAAGCATCAGCTTGAATAGACGCATTTTGCCCGAGGCGGATTTGGGCAATATTACTTTCGGCGACATTAGCCACAACCTGATTTTTGGAAGCCAAAGACAAAATCGAAGAAGAAGTCGCTGATGTCACTGCACTACCAGCCGTTGTAGGAGTCACAAAAGCCCCCGGATCGGCATATTTGCGAGTGACAGTACCGCTGAAAGGAGCCCGAATTTTTGTATCGTTAATCAGCGCTTCGACAGTTTGGAGACTGCCTTTGGCGGAGAGAACTTGAGCGCGGGCGATCGCAATTTCTTCTGGGCGAGCACCGGCTTGAATTAGTGCCAAAGCTTGCTGTTTTTGCTCCACTGCGGCCTCAGAAGCGGCGATATCTTCCGATCGCGCCCCCGATCGCACTCCGGCCAAAGCTTGCCGTTTTTGCTCAACAGCCGCCCGCCCCGCAGCGATATCTTCGGGCCGAGCACCAGCCTGAATTAGCGCCAAAGCTTGCTGTTTTTGTTCGACAGCCGCCCGCGCAGCAGCAATCTCTTCCGGGCGCGAACCAGATCGCAATAAAGCCAAAGCTTGTTGGGCTTGTCTGACTTGAGTTTGAGCGCGATCGCGCGCTGTGCGAGAATTATTTAATATTTGAAGTGCGATCGCCCCATCTGTGTAGAGTTCCTGATTGCGTTGAAAGTCTTCTTCTGCTTGCTGTTTGGCATATTCCGCATCCCTGAGTTTAGCTTCAGCTTGGGCAATATCTTCGGGGCGATTGCCCTTAAGCAATTTTTGGAGAGTGGCTTGTTGTTCCGCTAATTGTGCCTTTGCTGCTGCAATATCCTGACTGCGATTCCCGTTGAGCAATTTTTGGAGAGTTGCTTGTTGTTCGATTACTTGGGCTTGGGCGACAGCAATATCCTGAGTTCGATTACCGTTGAGCAATTTTTCGAGACTGGCTTGTTGTTCAGCTAATTGCGCCTTGGCTGCGGCAATATCTTCAGCCCGATTACCGTTGAGTAATTTTTGCAAATTGGCTTCGGCTGAGGCGAGTTGTCCGCGATTTTGGGTCAATTGCCCTTGAAGGTTGGAATCATCCATTTGGGCGAGAATTTGCCCTGTTTTAACGGTGTCTCCTTCCTTGACGAGTAAACTTTTGAGCACTCCTGAAGTTTTGGGGCTGACGTTAACGCTCCTTTCGGGTACTATTGTGCCATTTGCTGAAATTGCGATCGGCAAATTCACTCTTTCTACAGCAACGGTTTTTTCCTTGCGTCTGCTTTCGCGTTTCGATTTGACTGCGAGTTGGCTGTAAGCTGTGTAGCCGACTCCGGCAAGTAGGGAGGCAGCGAGGAGTCCGCTTAACCAGGGAGTCAGCCCTTTTTTAATCTGAAACTGCTTTAGGAAGTACATATAAATTTAGACCGATCGGGCGTCTGCTTCATTTTGACCGATCGGGAACCGAAAAGGTTCAATTTAAGTGGGATTTGAGTGCGATTCCCTACGGGATAGCTTCGCTTCACGGATTTTTGCGGTTGTGCTGTTGTGTCAGATTATTTTGGATAATAATGAAATCAGCTACGATCAATTGAGAATCTCGATCGATGAGGAACGCAGACATGAGCATTCAATTAGAGTTACCGCCGGAGTTAGAAAGTCAACTATCTACTGAAGCCTTACGACTAAACCTACCTTTATCTGAGTACATACTACGTGTTTTATCGATCAGAGAAGTTCTGAGTAACCCACCTAAAACTGGAGCAGAACTTGTTGCTTACTGGCAAAGTGAAGGAGTCATCAACTCACGACCTGATATTACCGATAGTCAATTATATGCTCGAAACCTGCGCCATCAGGCCGAAACACGGACATAAGAAACGCTATGTACCTTTTAGACACTGATGTTTTAATTGATATTCAACGAGGTCATGCACCTGCAATTGCTTGGTTTTCTAGTCTTTCAGACATACCTAGTATTCCCGGTTTTGTTGTCATGGAGCTAATCCAAGACTCTCAGAATATGCAGCAAGTTCGTAAAACTATTCAATTGGTTGCACCATTACCCATAATTTGGGCAACTGAAGCTGATTGTGCTTGTGCGTTGTCAAATTTCACAACTTACCATTTGTCAAACAGTCTCGGATTGCTTGATGCTTTGATTGCCGCCTGTGCTGTGGGACGAGGTTTAACGCTTTGTACATTTAATGTTAAACATTACCGAGTTGTCCCAAATCTTTTAACAGCACAGCCTTATCCACGTTAACCACAACCTAATCATTTCAGCACGAAGAGCAAACCGTCATGAACAGAAACGATTTGAACAGTACCTCTGGTACTAACTGGGAAGCCTTAGAATCAAGATCGGAAGAGAATATCGACTACTCAGATATTCCACCGCTGACAGATGAATTTTTTGCACGATCGACTTTACGCATTCCAGCAGATAAAGCTGACAATTTAGTTCAGCTCGATCCAGACGTGAAGCAGTGGTTTCAGTCTCAAGACTCACAGTATAAAGGTCTAATTAATAGGGTTTTACGCCAATATATAGAGAACAATAAAACTCAGCACTCAGCATAACCCTTATCGACCTCACATCGGGGTAGTCAAATCATATTGATTTTACCTGCCCGCCCTCAACACTTGTTCAGCAGTCAGTTTTAAGTCTGGGAAAGTTAGAGAGACGATGGTCTGATTTCCCCGAATCTGCTGAATTTGATATTCCCCATTCACTAAAGTGCAAATAGAAAGGGTGGGTTTTTTAGGCTTCCCAATGTGTTGAGTACCACCTAATCCTGCGTAGTCCGCAATCCAATATTCAGGAATACCTAAAACTGCGTAGTCTTCAACTTTACGAGAATAGTCATTTTGCCAGTTACTACTAACAACTTCCGCCACAAATTTAATCGAACTGCCCAGTGTTAGAATAGACTCACCAGACCAAAGCAGTTCTTTAGCAAGTTCATTTCGATCGACAACTGCAACATCAGGTCGAAATGCTGTCATACCAATATTTGAAGGGCGCAATAGTCCCCGCTGAAGGACAAACCAAGGTAAGCCTATTCCGTCTATCTGGACACATATTTTTGTGGTAATGAAGGCTGCAACCTCCTCATGGGGGCCTGTGGGTTCCAAGTCGAACACCTCTCCATCGATCAGCTCATAGCGATTATCGCCACCATAACGGGCGATAAACTCGTCAAAGCTGAGTGGTTTCTGTTGTATTGGTTCGTCGATCGCAATGGTCATAGCTCAACTTAGCCCAATCAATTCCTTTAGTCTATCAGATGGACAAACTGGTTAGATCGATCGAACTTTTGACAAGTTCGATCGCCTATTGCCTCCTTAACAAACAGCCGCAGCCACGCCCAACTCCTGAATCGCCGCCTCCGGGCCCACCAGAGAAACATAGGGTTCGATGAAGTATTTATGAGCAGCTTCGCGAGCTTCAGCAGCAGTAACTGCCGCAATTTCTGCTTGAAACTGCTCGTCAAATTTAATTCCCAATTCCAGGATTTCGTACCAACCTAAAACTTGGGCAATTTGGGAATTAGTTTGTTTTCCTAAAGCATATTGACCGAGCATTTTATTCTTACAAGCTTGCAATTCTTCTTCGCTTAGTTGGGTGTTGGCGAGTCGATCGACTTCTGTACGCAATCCTTCAAAAGCAGTCACCGTATTTTCGGGTGCTGTACCCATGTACGCTACAAACTGAGCCGTGTCCAGGCGCGTCGCGTAGAGTGCGGAAACATCGTAAGCCAAGCCCCGCTTTTCCCGCAATTCCACAAACAACCGGCTCGACAAACCGTTACCCAAATAGGTATTCAGTAACTTAATCGCTGCATAGTCGGGATTTTTGACCGAGGGCGCGAGGTAGCCCAGCATAATCACTGATTGCTGGGTATCTTGCGCCTTAGCCACGGATTTCGGGGAGGCTGTGAGGGGGGGGATGGTTAAAGTTGGGAGGGGTGTTAAAGGCGCTTTCCAGTCACCAAATGTACGATCGACAAGGGCGATCGCATCTTCGGTAGATATTCTGCCTGCTACCGAAATAACTACGTTGTCGGGACGGAAATAGGTTTTGTGGAACTGTTCGAGCTCGTTTCTGGTGAGCTTTGACATCGTAGCTTCCGTGCCCAAGGTGGAGAAAGCATAGGGATGTTCGTGATACATGGCGTGTCGCAATTGCTCGAAGGCGATCGCAAATGGTTGTTCTTGTTGCGATCGAATTGCCGATATTGCAATGCGGCGTTCGAGTTCGACTTCAGATTCGGGGAAAGTGGGCGATCGCAGCAATTCCCCCGCCAACTCCAAAATGTCCTGAAAATCGGCTGTTACCGTCTTCAAACTCACTAAAAAGTAATCGGTAGTCGAGTCCGTACTCAACCTCGCTCCTACCGATTCTACACGTTCGGCAATTTCTAGCGAAGACAGGCGATCGGTTCCCTTAGTCATTACCGCCGACAGCAAGTGACACAATCCTGCTTGTTCCGGCTGTACGCAGCGGCTGCCGGCGCGCAGGAATATCCTAGCTGCAATAATATCTGCTGCTGGATTTTCTGATGCTAAGACAACCATACCGTTGTCTAAAACCGTGCGCTGAATTTCATTTTTCATCATTAATTTAGTTGGTAATGGGAATCGGGAATGGGTAATATCATGTCCGGTAGATTGACCGCAATAACTAAGGTTTGTAGTGCGGACTTTAGTCCGCATAAGAGCGGACTAAAGTCCGCACTACGAACCGTTTTTGTTATAGTAATTTACCGGACACGATCTAATTAGGAAAAAGGTAATTGATAATTACTCGATCGCCATTTTGCTATTTTCCATTTACATTTTGTATGTTGTCAGATCGAGCAGAGCTTAACGCACGATAATACTCAATGTAACAAAATCTATCCGTAGGGTGCGGGCCAAACAGACAAAACACCGGACAAACCAAGATTTATCCGGTACCACAGATATTAAAATATTCACTCGCTTAACCATCAGACTGGTTTGATCGCTACAGCCGCGTAGCGTCGGGGTGAGAGATATTGTTGGGCTAGGCGCTGGAGATCTGATGGCTTAAATGACTGAATCCTGGTAGGATAGCTGAGCGCTAATTCGGCAGTCGCGATCGTACTGTAATATCCGTAAAGACCAGCTAACTGTCCCGGCGTTTCGAGGGAAAAAGCAAAGTCGTTGCACAGCAAACGCTTGCAGCGCATCAGTTCTGCCTCCGAAACCGGCTCAGATTGCAATTCCCAAAGCCGATCGCAAATTCGAGATTCCACCTCTTTTAGATCCTTGGCTTCCAACACAGCACTAATCGTAAACAAACTCGATTCCTGTTGTAACGAAAAAGAGCTTTCGATCGCCTGTACCAATTGTAATTCTTCCCGCAGTTCCCGGACTAAACGCGAACTCCGACCATCTGCGAGCAACACAGAGAGCAAATCCAAGCCGCAAGCACTTTGCAAGTGTTCAACTCCCGGCCCAGTCCAAGCCATCATCAGCCGTGCTTGTTCCAATCGGGGAAGACAGAGTTCCTGACGGCGAATTTCTACTAACGGCGGTTCGGCTTCGGCGACAAATTTAGGACAATCCCACCTGTCAGAAAACCGATCGAATACTTTCCCTGTAATATCTCTGGCTTCTTCTTCCTCAATTCCCCCAACTATCACCACAGTCATATTTTCCGGTTGATAGTGCGATCGATGAAAACACCGCATTTCGTGGGGAGTTCGCGACATCAGCAACTCTTCCGTACCGAGTACCGATCGCCTGTAGGGATGTTGCTGGTAGACTGTTTCCATCATTGCTTGGAAACCCACCCAATCGGGATCGTCTTGAGATTGGCGAATTTCTTCAAGCACCACATCTCGTTCCCGATCGAATTCCGAATCGGGGATAGAAGCACGCAGCAGCAATTCTGCCAGCGGCTGAGCCGTTTCTGCTAAATAATCTGCCCCAGCATTGACATAAAAATGGGCGTAGTCGTGACTTGTAGCTGCATTGGCGACACCGCCGCGATTTTCAATTACTTGGTCAAATTCTCCAGGGGCGATCGCATCCGTCCCTTTAAATATCATGTGTTCTAGAAAATGAGCCATTCCCGACCAAGAATCAGGCTCTTTCGTAGCGCCAGCCTTCACCCACACGTCTAGCGCAACCACCGGTGTGGCCGAAATCCGCTGGTGAATGACTGTTAACCCATTGTGCAGCTTCCAGACCTTGGCTGGGAACTCTAAAGCAGTGAGCAGTTGAGACAAGCTAGTTATTCTTAAACTTCAGTTAACTTCGGCTTCAACTATAGTAGCGCTTTACTGATGTGCGATCGGAATTAATTGATACAAAAGTCAGTTGTCAGTTGTCTGTGGGCTGTTGTCTGTCGGTTGTGGTCATTCAGCAAGTAATTTTTGCTTTTTTTTAAACAACCTTGAGCCTTAATTTATTACCATTTTTTCGTTCAAAAGTCAATAGGTTGCGCGGGATATTAATGAATCAGTCGGGAGAAAGAGGGAGTTATCAGAATATTTCCATAAATTAAAAGATGTAAGAACACAAAAGACATCGAGAGGAGAAACGACAGATGGTAGCTACCCTTGAAGATACCAAGCGCCAAGCAATCGGCATGAAATTAGCAGACATGAAAGCGCTGCAAAACTTGCTGATTGCAAACGAGCAATTGTTCATCAATTCCTGCAACGACTCCGAACTGTGCGATCGCTTCCGGGATATGCTGGAGGACGATCGCAAAAACCTAGGCGTTTTAGAAACCGTAATCATTCAATACGGCGTTCAATCCGAACCTAAAGAAACATTCACAAAAATGATCGAAGAAGTTCAGAAACTAATGAAAGGTTCTGAACTCACCCTGTTTGAAAAAGTATCCCAGCACGAACTGCTCAAACACAAACAAACAATGGCCGGCTTGTTAATTCACAAAGCCGCTCAAGTAGTCGGCGCAGACATCGAAGCTGCCATTGTTCCCCTCAACACAGTTAACTTTGAAAACCGCGCCCACCAAGAGCAACTCAAAGGAGTTATGGAAATCTTGGGAGTGCGCGAACTTACCGGAAAAGACCCCGATCGAGGCGTTTGGGCCCGCGTCCAAGATGCGATGGCGGCCATGAGTGGTATTATCGGCGGTGCAGTTACTCGCACCAAAGAAGAGATGAACATTACCGAAATCATCTCCATGGATCACCGCAAAGTCGATACCCTATTCATGGAAATCGAAAAAACCGACAATCCTCAAAAACTGCAAGAATTCTTCGGTCAACTTTACAAAGACTTAAGCGTTCATGCAGAAGCCGAAGAACAAATTGTGTATCCCGCAGTTCGCAGCTACTACAGCGATACCCAAGAACTGTATGACGAGCAAGCAGCAATGAAGCAGATGCTCGCCCAAATCAAGGCTCTCAACCCCAGTTCTTCTGATTTCAAAGCTCAAATCCAACAGCTCAAAAAAGCGGTTCAGGATCACGTTAAGGAAGAAGAAAACGATATGTTCCCTCAAATTCGCCGCAACCTGAGCGAAGCACAAATGGAACAAATGGCTACTCAATTCAAAGAAGCCAAGAGCACTATCCAGCAAGAAATGGCTGGCATTAGCTAATTGAGCAGCGAGCTAATTTCAATTCTAGCTAAAGCTAGAAAACAGCTAAACTGCAACCTATCAATCCCGCCACCAAGATGGCGGGATTACTATTTTAAAAAGCAGGAAAAAAGAAATACGCCAATTCAAATCTGAAGTGCAACAGTGTCTGATGTATGTCCATAGAATACTTCAAAAGGGGTTCGATAGTCAAGCGATTTCCTCGGTCGATTGTTAATCAAATCCACTGCCTTTTCTAACTCCT
>NZ_JAHRFA010000037.1:0-57312 GCF_020883045.1 Microcoleus sp. CAWBG58
AATCAATGACTGTTTTCTTACAAAATTCATTATAAAGCGTCTCTGTAGCTTCTAAGCATGGTGAATTTATCTCAAAATATACTCACGACTGGCGAACAGTCTTCAATAAGATGCGTTCCCCCTGCCGGAGATTATCAAGAGCGCTAAAGCGCAACTACATACCTTGATTAGTACGTTGTTACGCTTTAGCGCTTTTTCCTAAGATTATAAAGAGCGCCCAAGCGCAACTACATACCTTGATTAAGATGACAGTTCCATCCAGGACTTAATGAGTCAATCAAGGACTGAAGTCCCTACTACGAAACTTGAGCTTTATAATTTTCCTCAGTCCAGCAGCGCGGCAGAACTTCGCCGGAGGGGAAAACTAATTTATCCTTCTCAAAATGTGCCGGATCTTGCTCTTCTTCACCAGCTTGAATTCGTCCCGCTACTTGATTTTGGGTAGGGCTGATTAAAGTCTCGATATCGATGATTTCTATCAAGTCGCCGGATTCTTTTTCTTGTAAAAGCATAGTTTCTCCTTGTGAATTAATGGTGAGTTATGGTTTGAGAACAACTTTGATGCAGTTATCTTTTTTGTGTTTGAAAATCTCGTAAGTGTCGGGTCCTTCATCCAATTTCATGCGGTGGGTAATCACGAAGGTTGGGTCAATTTAGCCTTTTTGAACGCGATCGAGCAAAGGGCGCAAATAGCGGTGAACGTGTGTCTGTCCCATTTTCATGGTCAATCCTTTGTTGAACGCTGCACCTAAGGGCACTTTGTCAACAAAGCCGCCGTAAACGCCGGTAATTGACACTGTGCCACCTTTGCGACAGGCTTCGTAGTTGATGGTTTTGGCTTTGGCGGTGGCCATTTGCAGGGGTTCGGGTATTCTGTATTGTGTTCTCCTCTAGTTAACTCCCAGATTTTTGATGCTAAATCTTAAATTTACTCCGCAGCTAAATCAATTGGCTGTATTGTTTAATTTTAAGGATATAAAATGTGGCAGTTCTCTATCCGAGGTATAATTTTTAAATCTATCTTTCGGCTGTTTTAAGTTGTAAAAAAGGTAGAGTTTATCCCAGCGTAAATTGCAATAGATTTAGGATTATTGTTTTAACAGCTAACAAGGATGGCTGAGGTTGTTTTTGGCGATCGCCAGTTTGTAGTGCGCCGGGAGTGTCCGCTATAAAGCAGTTTGTAGTGCGTCCTGGTGTCCGCAGGATAAGAACGGACACCAGGACGCACTACGAACGGCACGACGAACCATATAACTGCGATCGCATCTTGAGAATCGCGCACCCTGCTTGAGGAGGATTAATCGTCAAAAATTGTATCATTAGCTATAACTAAAAGCCGAGCTTGCGCTACAGTTGTTAAAGATCAAAATTTATCGATCGCCTTTTATGCCTTACACTGCATCTAGCCCAACAGACCCCAATCAAGAAAATATCCGCAATGCCGACCACCGCCTACTAGAATTCACCAAGCTGACGCCGATGATGCAGCGGTATGTGGAAGTGAAAGAACAGTATCCCCACGCACTTTTATTGTTTCGAGTCGGAGATTTTTTTGAGTGTTTTTTTCAAGATGCCGTGACGATTTCGCGGGAATTAGAACTTGTTTGCACTAGCAAAGAAAGCGGCAAAGAAATCGGTCGAGTGCCGATGACAGGAGTGCCGCACCACGCCCTCGATCGCTATACTTCTCAGTTAGTAGAAAAAGGCTATGCTGTAGTAGTTTGCGATCAAGTTGAAGATGCCTCGATCGCCGCCCGCGAAGGCCGCCAAGTCAAGCGCGAAATCACCCGCATTCTCACTCCCGGAACTTTGACGGATGACGGAATGCTCAAGCCCCGACAAAATAACTTTTTAGCAGCAGTCGTCATCGCTGGGGAACATTGGGGTTTGGCTTATACTGATATTTCTACAGGAGAATTCGTTACTACTCAAGCCGACAGTTTAGAACAATTAACCCTAGAATTGCTGCGCTTGCAGCCTTCGGAAGTCCTGGTTCCGACTAATGCGCCGGATTTGGTAACGATGTTGAGGCCGGGAGAGAAATCCGAGCATTTACCCGATTGTTTGCCAAGTTCGTTTTGCTATTCTTTGCGATCGCAAATCCCGTTTACTTTGTCCGAAGCCAAACAGCGAATCCTGCAAAAGTTCAAAGTGCGATCGCTCGAAGGGATGGGATGCGCGCACCTTTCCCTCGCAGTGCGCGCCGCCGGAGGGTTGCTGCAATATCTCGAAGAAACTCAAAAAGAAAAAGCAGTTGCTTTGCAAAGATTGCACACTTACACTCTCACCGATTTTCTGACACTAGACTACCAAACCCGCCGCAATCTCGAAATCACTCAAACAGTCAGAGATGGCGTGTTTCACGGTTCGCTGCTGTGGGCTATAGACAAAACCAGCACCGCCATGGGAGGCCGCGCTTTGCGCCGCTGGTTGCTGCAACCTTTGCTCAGCATTAAAGGTATTTGCGCCCGCCACGATACGATTCAAGAATTAGTAGAAAATAATCCCCTGCGCCAAGATTTGCAGCAGTTGCTGCGCCAAATTTACGACATCGAAAGACTCACGGGGCGCGCCGGTTCTGGAACCGCTAGCGCCAGGGATTTAGTCGCTTTAGCTGATTCTCTCTCAAAATTACCCCAATTGGCGGCGATCGCAACTGAAGGAATCTCGCCCTATTTAAAAGCGCTGCAAAATGTCCCGCCCATTTTAGAAGAATTAGCAACTCAAATTCACGCTTCTTTAGTTGACGAACCGCCGATTCATTTAAAAGAAGGAGGTTTGATTCGATCGGGCATTAATTCCATGCTTGATCAAATGCGCGACACTGCATCAGCCGATCGAGAATGGATTGCCACTTTAGAAGCTAACGAACGGCAACGCACTGGAATTTCTAATTTAAAAGTCGGCTACAATAAAGCTTTCGGCTATTACATCAGCATTACCAAATCGAAAGTTGACCAAGTACCGAACGACTACACCCGCAAGCAAACTCTCACCAATGAAGAACGATACAGCACAGAAGAATTAAAAGAAAGAGAAGTGCGAATTCTGACGGCGCGGGAAGATTTAAATCACTTGGAGTACGATATTTTTGCGAAATTGCGCGCCGAAGTAGGAGAGCACGCCGAAATTATTCGCAACGTTTCCCGCGCGGTGGCGGCGGCGGATATTTTGTGCGGTTTGGCGGAAGTAGCGGTTTATCAAGATTACTGTCGCCCGATGATGACAGAAAGTCGGGAAATTAAAATTATTGAAGGTTGTCATCCGGTGGTGGAAAAGTCTTTACCGCCGGGATTTTTTGTCCCGAATTCGGCTTTTTTGGGTCGGGAAGCAGGGCTAAGTCGCCCAGATTTAATTATTTTAACTGGGCCGAATGCTAGCGGCAAGAGTTGTTATTTGCGCCAGGTTGGTTTGATTCAGTTAATGGCGCAGATGGGCAGTTTTGTCCCGGCGAAGGCTGCGACTTTGGGAATTTGCGATCGCATTTTTACCCGAGTCGGCGCCGTGGACGATTTAGCAACCGGTCAGTCTACGTTTATGGTGGAAATGAACGAAACTGCAAATATTCTCAATCACGCGACGGCGAAATCATTGGTTTTGTTGGATGAAATCGGCAGGGGAACGGCGACGTTTGACGGCCTTTCGATTGCTTGGTCTGTGGCAGAATATTTAGCAAGCGAGATTCGGGCGCGGACGATTTTTGCGACTCACTATCACGAGTTAAATGAGTTAGCTTCTATTTTGGATAATGTGGCAAATTATCAGGTGACGGTGAAGGAATTGCCAGATCAAATCGTATTTTTGCACGAAGTTCACCCCGGCGGTGCTGATAAGTCCTACGGAATTGAAGCAGGGAGGTTGGCTGGTTTACCGCCGTCGGTGATTGACAGGGCGAGACAGGTGATGAAGCAGATTGAGAAACATAGCAAAATTGCGATCGGGCTGCGGAAGGGTGTTAAAAAAGATGGTAAAAAAGAGTCTGAGGGACAACAGTTGGATATCTTTGACGATTAAATTTGTTATCAAAAACGGTTCGTAGTAATGACTTTAGTCCTTAAAAAATCTGATTTAAGGGCTAAATTTCTGACTGCGAACCTGTCCTTTAAAACTCAGATGGAAGGACTAAAGTCCTCACTACGAACCTGAAGGACTAAAGTCCTCACTACGAACCAGTAATTTAAATTCATTTGCCATTTTGCAACTTTCTTACCTCTTTGTGAACGCTCATCCCAATTTCCAGGGCTTCATTTAGCAACCGCCCGTATTCGCTCGCCCGATCGCTCACATCCAGCGCCATCAAAGCAGCCAAATTACTTTCAATATTAGCAAATAACTCGTAACGGCGACCAATGAATTTATGATTTTCCCTGAGAATTTTCTCTGTTTTTAAAGCACAAACTAAACTTTCTCTAGTAATCTTTAAGGCCTCAATTGCATCTTGTCGGTTAATTAAATTGGCTTGTAAATTGCCAGCAGCCGTTAGGCGATCGATAATATCTAAAGCCTTAATCACTTCATGATACTTCTCAACTTCCTCCAAGAGACCCGCCAGCGTTGCCAAAGGTTTTGCCTTCAGCCATTGATAGACATTCCAAGCAACAGTAATTGCCAGCGACAAACCCAAAGTCATTTGTAAAACCCGGACAAATATTTCTGCATCGCTAGCTGAACTAACGTCATGTCTGTTCGCCAACAAAGCAACAGGCAGAGAGACAACAAGTGTTACGCAAAATATCAGCAACTCATGCAACAAAAAAGCAAACAGCTTTTTACCGTTCCGGAGTGTGTCAGGGTGATAAAAATTCCCTGAAAAACCGTCGCTCAAAGCTATTCCGCTCAAATCCTCCAACTCCTTCTCAGGAATTCTTAACTCATCCAAATCCGCTTGTATCACTATGGCAAATCTCCCTAAATTGGCATTAATTAAAATCCTCCCAGAGACCTAATTGAATCCCACAGACTCAGATAAAAATTGCTGTCTCGG
This sequence comes from Microcoleus sp. CAWBG58, assembly GCF_020883045.1. Classification (NCBI taxonomy): domain Bacteria; kingdom Bacillati; phylum Cyanobacteriota; class Cyanophyceae; order Oscillatoriales; family Microcoleaceae; genus Microcoleus; species Microcoleus sp. CAWBG58. Next base: position 4,985 of record NZ_JAHRFA010000037.1, read on the forward strand.
GCTCGAAACAGTTGAAAAGCTTGTCCGGGCGCCCCAAAAAACGGTCTCAGCGTCCATCCCAACTGACTGCCCACAAACGCATACAGTCCCAACCAGAAGCGCAAAATATTTAGCCTGATGTCTTTGCCTTCGGCATCTTGTTCGGACAGAAAGTGCATTCCTTGATAAATGAAGCTTACCCCCAAAAATCCTGTGACTGCCATGATAGCAACATTTAGCAGCAGATAAAAACTGTAATTGGTACTGCTGATCAGAAAAAATAGGCTGACAGGTGCAAATCCAAACAGCAAAACGCTAATCATCGCCATTGCTGTCATCAACAATGTCAAATACTGTTCAAAAGTTCGTTTTGAACCAAACATGACATTAAAAAAATACAGTGTGGGAAAGCAGATAATCAGCGTCAGTAAGTAAAGCGCTGGCAGCTTGATTGCTGACACCAGACATTGCATCCACGTACTAGATGCACCTAATATCGCTCCGTAAATACCAAAAAATATGGTACTGGAAATTAACAAACCAAAAATTTTAGATTTGAGTTTGACACCTTCGCGAATTTCTTCGAGAAACTGTTGCCGTTCCCGCAGCAAATACATTACTACTGAAAAATATTTCACGGGTTCTCCTTGTGACTGATGCGACTCCGAATCAGTCATAGCTCAAGCTGAGTGCGATCGACAATCTTGCCAACTGGATGCACTCTATGTTAACTCATTATTCTTCCAGATACAGGACTCATACAACTCCCATTATCTAGGGTTCCACGCACACAGCACCTTACTGCTATTGCCTGTCGGCTGGATATTTACAGTCAAATTCTAGTCAAATTGTGTTCAAATTGTATTCAAATTGTGTTCAAAAAGGGCGATCGGGCAGTCACTTGATACTCAGTTTGGTCGTTTTGTCGTCAATTTGTATCCAATTTCTAGTCTTTTTGACGCCCCACCCAGCCAAAAAATCGGCAATAAAAAACCCCAAACCGTTGATTTGTCGTTAGTTTGAGGCTTTTTGTTTAATAAGCGGGTGGCGGGAATCGAACCCGCATAGTTAGCTTGGAAGGCTAAAGTTTTACCACTAAACTACACCCGCATTCACACAGAACCTAAACATACCACAAGCTTCTGAGAATTGCAATAGGCCCGTGCAAAATTTCTCAAGTTCTCCCTGAAAGCGGTTGAATGGGGACTTTTCAACAGTTGACAGTTGACAGTTGACAGTTGACAGTTGACAGTTGACCTCTGCCTAAAAGTCAGAGGATTGGAGTAATGAATAGTCTGATTTTAATTTCTACGCCCAAGCCAGAGGCTTTCAACCAATTCTTTCTGGTAAGCCCGATCGCCCCCAAATCCCCCCCCCAAATCCCCTCTTCCACGCTACTAAAGGCTTTACGGATGGAAATAGTCGTAGATTTGCTGCGCCAGACGCGGGCCAATCCCAGAAACTTCTGCCAACTGTTGGGGAGTCGCTAAACGCAGATAGTCGATCGACCGAAAATGCGCTAACAATAGTTTTTGGCGGTGGTGTCCCAACCCGGGAATCTCATCTAAGCGCGATCGCTTCATTCTCTGACTTCTTTGATCTCGGTGAAAACTCACAGCAAACCTGTGCGCCTCATCCCGCACCCGTCGCAGTAATTGTACACCCGGTTGCTCGGAATTAGTTGGCAGCGGCAAAGATTCCCCCGGTAAAAAAATCTCTTCTCGCTGCTTCGCCAAACTCACAACCCGCAACTCATCTAGCAAATTCATCTCCCGCAAAACAGCCACAACTGCTGACAGTTGACCTTTGCCACCATCTATCATAATCAAATCCGGTTTGTCAGCAATATTAGGAGAAACTGAAGACAAATTACTGACTGCTTCCGCATCTGGTAACTTGCTAAATTCATCTTGCTTCTTGCTGTTTCTTTCTGCTTCTTTGCTCCTAAATCGTCTGCCGATAACTTCTGCTAAACTAGCAAAGTCGTCAGAATGACCCGATTTAATTTCAGGATTTTTAATTTTGTAGTGGCGGTAGTGTTGATTGGCTGGTAAACCGTCGATAAATACGACGCGGGAAGCTACCGCATCCGAACCTTGAATGTGAGAAATATCGTAACCTTCTATGCGGTGTGGCATTTCTGGTAAATCGAGAATTTCGGCTAAATCTTGCATTGCTTGAGAATTGCGATCGCTCAATCGTTGCATTCTCGCCAATTCGTACTCAGCATTCCGTTCCACCATCTCAATTAACTCTGCCTTAGTTTGGCGCTGCGGAGTCAAAATAGTCACTTTTCGCCCCTTGCGATTGCTCAACCAATCTGCTAATATTTCGCCTTCTGGTAAGTCGTACTGCACAGAAATTTCGCTGGGAATTTCTACGGCTTCGACATTTTGATAGTGTTCTTCCAAAACTCGCTGCAAAATCGCCCCGGCTTCTACCCCCCCTCGTTCCCCCCCTTGGTAAGGGGGGGAGGTAAGAGAATGTTGAGATAATTCTTCTTCCCCGGAATGTAGGGGCGGTGCCCCCGTGCCCGCCCTGGGTATTTCTTCCCCGGAATGTAGGGGCGGTGCCCCCGTGCCCGCCCTGGGTATTTCTTCCCCGGAATGTAGGGGCGGTGCCCCCGTGCCCGCCCTGGGAATCTCCGCCATAAAGCCCAGTCTGCCGACTAATTGACCTGCACGAATCTGGAATAATTGAATGCAGGCGTGCTGCGTGTCTGCTGCCAGGGCGATCGCATCCCTGGAAACAGTATCATTAGGTAAAGACACTTTTTGACCAGCACTCAAAGATTGCAAACCTTTAATTTGGTCGCGAATCCTGGCCGCCGTTTCAAAGTTCAAATCTTCCGCAGCTTGTTTCATTTGTGGTTCCAGAATATCCAGTAATTCCTGAGTCCTTCCCTGGAAAATCATCGCCACTTTTTGAATAATTTTTCGGTATTCCTCCGGCGAAGTTAGCCCCTGACAAACGCCAACGCAGCGGCCGATGTCGTAGTTGAGACAGGGACGGTCTTTAAACAGCGGTTGAGGGCGCTGTCGCAGGGGGAAAATCCGCTTAATTAAATGCAGCGTACTGCGAAGCGCGCCTGTATCGACGTAGGGGCCGTAGTAGCGGTCTTTTGCATTACCCGGCCGACGTTTGCGGGTGATGAAAATGCGCGGGTATTCCTCCGACCAAGTTATGCACAAATAAGGATATTTTTTATCGTCTTTGAGGAGGACATTAAAATAAGGTTGGTGCTGTTTTACGAGGTTGGCTTCTAATGCTAAAGCTTCGGCTTCTGTGTCGGTGGCGATGAATTCGATTTCGCGCACTTGCTGTACCATCATCGCGATGCGAGGACTGAGGTTTTGGCTTTCGCGGAAGTAGGAACGGACTCGGTTTCGGAGTTTTTTGGATTTGCCGATGTACAGGATGCGATCGCTCTCGTCGCGCATTAAGTATACACCGGGAACTGCCGGAATTTCTCTGAGGCGGCTTTCTAGGCGTTCTGCATCTTTAATTAGTGGCAGGGTTTTTGTGGACGGCATATAAATTTGAGATTTTATGACTTATAGTGGTTCTCAGAAAGATTAGGTATGTTGTTGGGATGCGAGCCCCCTTTGTTTAAGGTGTTATGTAAGCTGTCAGTGATACCTCACCTTTTTGATAAAGGCTATATATCTACTATTGTAACGCTGTTATCTGGGTCAAGCGAATCAATCACAAAAAATAGTTCGTAGTGAGGACTTTAGTCCTCTGATTTTATGCGGACTAAAGTCCTCACTACGAACCTATTAATGTTTTTAATGATGAGTTTAGTCTTCTGATTGGATGCGGACTAAAGTCCTCACTACGAACCTATTAATGTTTTTAACGATGAGTTTAGTCTTCTGGATGCGGACTAAAGTCCTCACTACGAACCTATAATGACGTAAGTTCCGTTTACAATATCTGAGATAAAAACTTGCGCGTGCGTTCTTCTTTCGGGTTCTGAAAAAACTCTTCCGGGCTTGCTTCTTCCACTAAAACGCCACCGTCCATCAATACAATGCGATCGGCAACTTCGCGCGCAAATCCGACTTCGTGAGTCACTACTACCATTGTAATTCCTGTTTTCGCTAAATTCCGCATGACATCTAAAACTTCCCGCACCATTTCCGGATCTAATGCTGATGTCGGTTCGTCAAATAGCATGATTTTCGGCTGCATTGCTAGGGAACGTGCAATAGCAACCCGTTGCTGCTGTCCGCCAGATAATTGTCCGGGATATTTTTGGGCTTGGGATAAAATTCCGACTCTTTCTAACAGTTGCATTGCTACTTCTTCTGCTTTTTTCTTCGGCCAGCGGCGCACCCATACAGGTGCTAGCATGACGTTTTGCAAAACTGATAGGTGGGGAAATAGGTTGAATTGCTGAAACACCATTCCTACTTCCTGGCGAATTTTTTCGATGTTTCGCAAGTCGTGGGAAAGTTCGATTCCGTCGATCGTGATTTTACCCTGCTGGTATGCTTCTAATGCGTTAAAAGTGCGGATAAACGTCGATTTCCCGGAACCTGAAGGGCCCATCACGACGACGACTTCGCCTCGGTTGACGTTCATGCTGACGCCGCGCAGTACGTGAAATTGTCCGTACCATTTGTGGACGTTTTCTGCTACGATTACTGTTTCTGGAACTGTTAGTGTATCTTGCATAGTTTTGTCCTTTAAATAATGACGGATAATTATTGCCTGATGACTGTTGACTGCTTCAGCGGAGGGGGTTGATATATATTTGGGTTGGGAGGGGGCGGGTTTATATGTATTTGGGTTTGTAGTTGTATTTTGTTGGTGAACCCGCCCCTACAGACTGCGGATGGGGTTTATATATATTTGGGTTGGGTGGGGGCGGGTTTATATACATTTGGGTTGGGAGTTGTATTTTGTTGGTGAACCCGCCCCTACAGACTGCGGATGGGGTTTATATATATTTGGGTTGGGACAGGGGCGGGTTTATATTTGGATTGGGAGTTATATTTTGTTGGTGAACCCGCCCTTACAGACTAATGACTTTTTTCTAGACTTTTTTCAATTTTGCGGCTGGCTAGTGACATTGAATAGCAAAATACCCAATAAATGAGGCCGACGAATATGTAAACTTCGGCGTATCTGCCTATATATGATGGATTTGCTAAAACTGCGCGGGATATGCCGATTAATTCTAACATTCCAAATAGCGAAAGCAGGGATGTATCCATAAACAATCCGATGAATTGACCGCCGATCGCCGGAATGACTGTTCGCAGTGCTTGAGGTAGTACAATCAGAATGGTCAGTAGGGGTGTGTTTAGCCCGATCGCTCTTGCTGCTTCTATTTGTCCCCTGGGTACGGCCTGCAAGCCCCCGCGCACGTTTTCCGCCAAGTAGGCGGCACTGAATAATGTTAATCCGGCGATCGCCCGAATCACTCTATCTAATTTGGGATATTCGGGCGGTAAGAATAATTGCAGCATGACTTGACCTAAAAACAAAATGCCAATTAATGGCAAACCGCGAACAATTTCAATGTACAATGTTGACAGTAGTTTGACGACTGGCAAAGAACTTTGTCTGCCGAGGGCGAGCAATACTCCCAAGGGAAACGACAGCACAATGCTAATAATTGCTAAAAACAGCGTCAGCACTAAACCGCCCCAGTCATTTGTCGAGACTTCTGTCAAACCCAATCCGCCTTTAATTAGCCACAGAATTACTGGGAAGGAAAGAGTCCAAATTGCAGGCATCCAGCTAACCCCCCCTCGCCCCCCCTTACTAAGGGGGGGTTGGGGGGGGTTAGGGTTAATTTGTCGCCCAGCGATATAGCTGGCGGTGGCTGCGATAATATTGCCTAGCAGGTAAAAACGAGAGGTAAGGTCGATCGGCGAAATGACCGCACCAACAACGGCACCACCCAGTAAAATCAGTGTAGGCGGATTCCAAAGACGTTCATCTCGCTGAATGTTGCCCCAAGTTAAACCTCCCAACAAGGCAATTATTCCGGCTACTATCCACAGCCGCCAGTAGGATTCGCTGGGAAATCTGCCCACAAAAAATAGTGGCAAGTTGGCTTCTAACACGCGCCATTTAGCTTTTGTAGTTGCCCAAACGATAATTCCTTTAACTGTTTGGAAGGCGACAATTAAGCAAAATACTGTCAGAATGCTGTTGTACCAGGTACTAAATAGGTTTTTGCGCGCCCAATTCCAAGGGGTGGGCGATTCGGTGGCTGGGGGCGGCAGTACGGGGGAAGTTTCCATATATTTTAGATGTTAGATTTTAGATGGCTTGCTGAATTGCACTTGCTAATATTCCTAATATTTTATTGACATCTGTTAGGTAATATTCTGTCAAGTCAATTTCAATTACTTGTTCTTTGAGTCTTAAGAATCTCCAGGTTTGGCCGTTAGTAACAGCCCCATAATTTATTGTTGCATTTGGGTTGCCTTCACCTTCGTTAAATATTCTAACTGCCAACATTTCGGCTACACACGGCCCCAAGCTTGCATTAACATCTTCGTTTTGTGCTTCTACGATCGCAATTACTGGTTCGGTAAGCATTAATAAGGATGAAGAACGACTAATCAAAAAATCGCAATTTCCAATTAATCCTTTTTCGGCATCAACTGTAAAATCTATTCCATAAAAAAGACCAATTTGATGGTTCAACAGTTTTCTAAGTTCGATTAAAATCGGTGCGGTTATCATGGACGATCGAGACTTGTCAGTATTGCTGCCTAAGGCAATGACTACGTTCTCTTTGAGAATTTCTACAAGTAAGGAACTTGGTTCTAATTCTGGCACGGCAGAGAACATATTGATGCGATCGCTAATCGTCAAACCGAATTTTTGGGTTACTGTTTTTAAGTTAAAATCTCTGTAAGTCATTTCAACTTGAGTTCCAAATTATAATCAACTTAACTTTGTACTTCGCTGTCAACTGTCAACTAAGAGGGCAGGCACGGGGGCACTGCCCCTACAACTATCAACTGTTTTTTATCTTTCCTTGAGTTGTACACTGTGATTGTACCAATTCATAAACAGAGAAACTATCAAACTAATGGTAAGATATGTTGCCATGATAATTATCATTGTTTCGATCGCCCTTCCGGTCTGATTCAGCGTCGGAGAACCCACCACAAAGTAAACGTCGGGATAAGCCACCGCCACGGCTAAACTCGAATTCTTTGCTAAATTCAGATACTGACTGGTTAACGGCGGCACAATCACCCGCAAAGCTTGCGGCAAAATTACCATCCGCATCAGGGTTCCAGATTTCAGTCCCAAAGATTTTCCTGCTTCCCATTGGCCTCGCGAGACTGACTGAATTCCGGCGCGGACAATTTCGGCAATGTAACTGCCAGTATACAAGCTGAGTCCTGTTACCAAGGCTGCAAATTCTGGAGTTAGTTTTAATCCTCCTTCGAGTTGCAATGCTGGTGTCACGCGCGGAAAATCGAGGCCCAAAGGTAGATTTTGGGTGATAATCCCAGCTAAAATTGCACTCAGGACGATCGCACCTAGAGCCCAAAACAACTGTCTTCCCGGCTTAGCTTCTTCCACCATCACCCGTGCCCGCCACATCCACAGTCCCGCCGCCGCCAAAACTCCCACAGTCAGCAAAATCAACCAAATTTCAAAACCTGGCAAAGGCGCCGGCCAAGGTACAGCAATACCCCGATTTGTCAAGTAAATCGGGCCGCGCATCTGTTGATTGTCTTCCAGTTTTGGCATGGAAATGAACACTGCAAAATACCAGAAAAATAATTGCAGCAATAAGGGTGTATTCCTCAAAATCTCCACATACAAAGCTGCTAAATTACGCAAGATCCAATTGTCGGAAAGGCGAGCAATTCCTACGGTCAAACCTGCAATTGTTGCGAAAACAATTCCCAAACCCATTACCCGCAGCGTGTTGAGTAATCCGACAAAATAAGCTTGTCTGTAACTGTTTTCCGGACTGTAGGGTATTACACTTTCGCCGATGTCGAAGGATGCTTGGGAATTGAGAAAGTCAAATCCAAATGCAATCCCCAGTTGCGCGTAATTGGCGGTGAGGTTGTCCCAGAGAATGGCGATGACTGTTATTACTAAAATTAGGGCGATCGCCTGTCCGGCTATTTTCCAGAAGCGATCGTCTCGCAGCAGTGTTGATATATCTTTAATTTTGGATGATTTCTCGGATTTGTCCGGTTTAGGTTCTGTGTTCATAGCTTAAATATTATTTTGATTAAATCTGTTGCGTATGTTGCGTACCAAAGAGCGCTGAAGCGCAACTACGTACCTAAGAGCGCTGAAGCGCGGCTGCGTACCAAAGAGCGCTGAAGCGCAACTACGTACCTAAGAGCGCTGAAGCGCAACTACGTACCTAAGAGCGCTGAAGCGCGGCTGCGTACCTAAGAGCGCTAAAGCGCAACTACTTGCCTTTGTTTAAGTTGATTTTTTGGTTTGTAGTTGCGGAGACAACTGGGCACAACCGCAACTACAAACTTTTTGGTTAGCGGAAGGGTGGCGAGTACAGCAAACCGCCATCTTTCCAGAGTTTGTTTTGACCCCGGTCTAACTTAAGTGTACTTTTTGGGCCGAGGTTGCGATCGTACATTTCGCCGTAATTCCCGACTTTCTTCACAACGCGGACGGCGTAGTCGTTGGGGAGTCCGAAACCTTTACCTAAATCTCCTTCTTTTCCTAGCAAACGTTTGACGCTTGGATCTGTAGTGCTTGCCACAGTTTGGTCTACATTTCCTGAATTAATTCCCAAATCTTCAGCTTCAATCGCCGCAAAAACGATCCATCTCACTGCATCCGACCATTTAGGATCGCCGCTTTTCACCGCTGGGGCTAACGGTTCTTTTGACATTACGATCGGCAAAACAACATTATTCTCAGGATTCGGTAGAGTTGTGCGCTTCGACACGAGTTGCGATCGATCGGCTGTAACACCTTGACAGCGACCTTCTTGATAAGTGCCAAAGGTAGTATTCGCATCTTCAAACACCACAGGAGTGTATTTAACTCCTAATTTTCGCATTTGGTCGGACAAATTTTGTTCGGTACTCGTACCTGTCTGCACGCAGATAGATTTGCCCGCAAAATCTTTTAAGCTTTTGATGCCGCTATCTTTTTTGACCATGATGCTTTGAGAGTCATAAAAGATAATTGGGGCAAATTCCAAGCCGGTAGTGCTGTCGCGACTCGCCGTGTAGGTGGTATTTCGGCTGAGAATATCGATTTCTCCGGCCTGCAAAACTGTAAACCTATCTTTGGCGTTGAGCTTTCGGTATTCGACTTTTTCGGGATCGTCAAATATAGCCGCAGCGATGGCCCTGCAAACATCTACATCCAAGCCGGAGTATTTGCCTTTTTCGTCTACAAAGCTAAAACCAGGTAGTTCGCCACTAACGCCGCAAATTAGTTTACCGCGGCTGACAATTGTATCTATCCGGCTCGAAGTTTGTTGTGGCGCGTTTCCCGCAGGCGAGGCTGGTGTTTGTCCGACTTGTGCCGATCGATCCCTACAAGATGCCAGCGGTGCCACAAACAACACGCTTGCTAGCAACAGAAATCCCAATTTACGCATACATTTTACCAGTAGAACACTTTCTCGACGATCCTAGCTTGTCAGTGTCGAGAACTGTTGCGATCGGCAATCTAGAACACCCACCGTTTCAAATTAACCATTCTCAACCCAGTGTCGCACCCTGAAAAGCGCACCGACTTACCGCCTATTTTTTTTGCCCGCTGCGCGCGATCTTGCCTACAATCTTGCTTACCAGAAAGAATTGGTTGAAAGCCCGCCCGCCTTTGAGGGAGAAATTAAAATCAGACTATTCATTACTCCAATACTCGGACTTATAGGTAGAGGTCGCTCTCCTTCTGTCAACTGTCAACTGTCAACTGTCAACTGTTGAAAATCTTGCCTACAATATTTATCCAATTTTGATTTAATGCGCTTAGAACCGCTCTGGTGCTAGGCGCTGCTCGGCTAAATCGCGGATTAGCGACAGCCGAGACTCGATGTACTCGTTCAGCAAATCTGTTTCGTTACCATTGAGCGCAGAGTTCATCTTCAACTGCTTCAGCAGCCACTGTACCAGGGTGGCATCGTCCAAATTGACTAACAGAGTCGCTTGGGTGGTTTCAATTAAAGACCAGAGTTGGCGTAACATGACTGGAGTCATAAAACCTCGTTGAGCGTAAATACGCACTTAGTGGGCTGGCTGGGTGATGAGTTGGTCTTAGTGTTTCAAGCCGATAGACGAAAAGTAGCCGTCTTGTCATCGGCTTAATGATTATTTTATATTTGACCACAATAACTTAATATAGTAGTGTCAAAAGCTACAACACACAAGATGTTATAAGAATTCCCAATCTCGTCACATACAGATAAATATCTTGATAAAAAATTAAGAAACTTTACATAGGATTTGAGAAACCCGGCGGTTGAAACCGCGTCTTGTCAAGCAAAACCCGACGAGAGCGGGTTGAAGAGTCGTAGCGTAGCGGGGCGTAAGCCATCGCACACCCGGCGGTTGAAACCGCGTCTACACAGACAAAACCCGACGGGAGCGGGTTGAAGAGCCGTAGCGTAGCGGGGCGTAAGCCATCGCACGCACATTCTCTCAAATTCCATATTTCTTAGTCGGCGTCCGGCGGACATCGTTTGTGTAGATGCGGTTTCCAACCGCCCAGGATTTCTTTAGTCCTGAGAAAATTGATCGATTAACCAGATAATTCAGCAGCAACCAACTTTTGAACCCCCGCTAAAATTATTTCTAATTCAGCGATGATTTTGGTGGCGCCTTCCAAATCGTTGGATTCGGCGTGAGTTTGAAGCTGAGCAGCCATCTCCGGCATTAACCGCACCGCCGCCGTAGCGCTGACACCTTTAATTTGATGCGCGCGGCGGGCCAGTGTCTCCATGTCTCGCGAGGCGATCGCACTTTTAGCAGATTCTAAATAACTGCTAGTATCCACCACAAAAGCTTGCAATATTTCCCGCTCAAAGTCCAAATCAGTGCCCGCAATTTCGTGCAAGCGTGCCATATCGACTACGCATTCTAGATCCGAAGCAGAGTTTTGGACTTCCTCACCCTTAAACTGAGGAATTTCAACTTTTAACTGTACCGACCAATTTTCTAGTACAGATTTTAACTTTTCGATGGAAATAGGTTTGCTAATATAATCATCCATGCCCGCCGCCAGACACTTTTCCCGATCGCCCTTCAAAGCATTTGCCGTCATTGCAATCACCACCGTCTTGCGATCGGGTTCCATCTTTCCAGCAGCAGTGCCTGCTGCTTCCATGCGGCGCAATTCCAGCGTAGCTTCGTAACCGTCCAAAACTGGCATCTGACAGTCCATCAGCACAATGTCATACTTTTTGATAGCCAGCATCGATAGCGCCTCAGCGCCGTTATTTGCCACATCCGCCACACATCCCAAAACCTTGAGTTGATTCAGACCAACTTTTTGATTGATCGGAGTATCTTCAACTAACAAAATCTTTAGGCTAGCTAACTCCCGGTTGTCTGTAGGGGAGTCTGGATTTGTCGTTGAATTTGCCAGCCGCGAGTCAACCACTGCACCCGGGGCGATCGCATTTACCAAGCACTCAAACAGCCGGTGAGCTTTCACAGGTTTAGTTAAATAACCGCTAAAACCAATATCTACCAAACGTTTAGCCTCCGATATCTGAGTAATTGAAGTCAGCACCACCCAATGCGTCTGCTGCATTGCCGGCTCAGCAATCATCAAACGTTCCAGACTTCCCGCCACCATTTCCGGCAACTGAATATCAACCAAAATGATATCGTAAGGGGATTTTATGCTGACAGCTTTGTACAGAGATGCGATCGCCATCCAACCATTCTCAACCTCATCAACTTCCATCCCCCACAAAACCGCCATTCTCAGCAGCACTTTTCGCACTGTGGGCTTGTCGCTAGCAACTAACATTTTCTGCCCCGCCAGCACCGTTTGCAAATTCACTGAGCACGCTGTCCCAGCCCCAGTTAAATTTTCCTTAAGTGCCGGCACAGTAAACCAAAAACTCGATCCTTTACCGGGGGTACTTTCCACACCAATTTTACCCCCTAGCAGCTCCACCAACTGCTTAGAAATAGCCAGACCCAAACCAGTGCCACCGTACTTTCTCGTAGTAGAAGCATCAACTTGACTAAAAGATTTAAACAGCTTTTTTTGGTCTTCGGCAGCAATCCCAATCCCTGTATCTGTGACCTTGAACAGCAGGAACAGCGAGCGATTGATTCCTAGTTTTAATGGTTGGATACTCTCTAATTTTTTCTGGTCGTCGCTGGCTGCCAATATCCCAGGAATCCTGCCAGTTGAAACCTCAATTACTATTTCTCCTGCTTCCGTGAACTTAATCGCATTGTTAATTAAATTAGTGAGGATTTGCCGCAATCGCGCTGCATCCCCTTTAATTTGCAGCGGCACGTCGGTATCAATCAACGCCACCAATTCTATACCTTTAGTTTGTGCGGGAGTTGCCAACAAATCCAGCACTTCATCCAGACAGATACTGAGGTCAAATTCGATGGTTTCTAAGCGCATTTCTCCTGCTTCCAGTTTAGAAAGGTCAAGAATATCGTTAATGATCGACAGCAAATTTTGACCGCTGAGTTTCAGCGTCTGCACAAAGTCTAGCTGTTCGGGAGTAAGATTTGTTTTCAGCAGCAAATCTGTCATCCCCATCACTCCATTCATCGGAGTGCGGATTTCGTGACTCATATTTGCTAAAAATAGTGACTTCATTCGAGACGCTTCCAGAGCGGCTTCTCGGGCTTGCTGCGCTTGCTCGAACAAAGTAGATTGCTGAATGGCGATCGCCAACTGCACGCTCAACCTTCCCAGCAAATCCACCTCAGAATCAGTCCAAGCGCGCGGGGCACTGCACTGGTGGGCAACCAGCAACCCCCACAACCGATTTTGACGCTTGTCCAAACTCTCGATCTGCGACTTAATTCTAGGAGTTTCTGGCGAATATTCTATTGCTAATTCCTGACTTTCGTCGCCGATAAAAATTGGTACAACTAAATTAGCCCTTACCTGCAATTTCACCAGTAAATCTCGGTGAATCTCGCTCAAATTAGCATTATAAATATCTTCAACTGCTTGAATCTTGCCAGCGCGGTACATCGCTTTGTAACTTTCCCCAAAAGATTTTTCCTGAAGTTTTCTGCCCAGCATAGGCATCCAATCAGATCCTACAGATTCGACAACCACAATCCCTGTGTCATCGGAATCAAAACGATAAATTACCGTGCGATCGGTTGCCAGTAATTGCCGTACCTCTTGTACAGCCGTGCTCAGAGTTTGAGTGAGGTTGAGAGACTGTCGCACTCGCTGGGCGATCGCCGAAACCAGCCGTTCCTGTTCTGCTTGTTCCAGCAGCATTCTTTCAGCTTGCTTGCGTTCTGTAACATCGCGAATTACCGCAGCAAAGCACAGCGGTTCGCTACTTTGAGGGTGCTTGACCAGAAAAGCATTCATCACAACATCAATACTTTTTCCAGTACGCAAGTGCTGCATTTGACCTTCTCCTTGCCACTGGCCGTGACTGACAATTATTGGCAAAATCTCTTGACTGAATTCCTGTTTAAAAGTTTCGCCTATATAATCCCAGATCTCGGTATCAAGCACTTCCGACATATTCTCTATACCCACCAGTTTTTGACCGGCTTCGTTAACAAACAGCGTTTGACCTTCGAGAGTAGCCATACCGATAAAATCGCTGCTATTTTCAATCAGCGACACAAATTTTTGTCGTTCTTCTTCACCTTTTTTGCGTTCGGTAATATCGCGCTTAACGCAGACGTGACAAATTATATCGCCGCTGTTGTTAATTACAGAGTATGCCGCCACCTCGATCGCCAGCGTGCGACCTTTTTTAGTAAAGTTAGTAATTTCGCCCCGAAAAGTTCCAGTTTTCGCTAAACTTTTGGAAATCGCAGAAAAGCGTTCCCCCGCCACCAGCGGCGGCGTTTCTATTTCTAATTCAGCGTCTGTATATTCTAATAGCGATTGGTGAGCGCGATTTTGTTCGAGGAAAAACCCATCAGCATCGATAATCACCATCGCATCGTTGGAGTTTAAAAAGATTTCTCGGTAAAGTTTGAGTTTTTCCTCAGCTCGCTTGCGTTCGGTGATATCCCTTTTGACGCTGACGTAACAAACCACATCCCCAGCATCATTGAGAACCGCAAAAGCCGAAAGTTCCACCTCAAAGATTCCCCCTTGCAAATCCTTAACACAGCTCATTTCGCCTCGATAACTCCCTGTTGCGATCAATATTTGCAGCACCGATGCAAATGTCTCTTCTCCCGTATGAATTGCAGGAGTTTTACCCCACAATTTTGATGCACTGTAACCCAGCAAAGCCGTGTGAGCTTGATTAGTTTCCAAATAATAGCCTTGCGGGTCTAAAATGGCGATCGCATCATTGGACTTTAAAAATATTTCTTGATAAAGTTGCAGTTTTAACTCAGCTTGTTTGCGATCGCTAATATCCGTGAACAAGCCATAATAAACCATCTCTCCCGATCCTTGCATTTCCGGTTGTGCAGCCCCTTGAATCCATTTAAGTTTTCCAGAGGGGGTAATAATTCTACCTTCCCACCGCCAAGGCTGCAAATTTTCCGCAGCCAGCCTTACCGAGTTCCGAAAATCATCTCTATCTTCGGGATGAATCATGTCAACAATTGCACGAATATCCTGCTGAGCCACCTCCGGTTCTATTTCATACAATTCTCGGCAGCCCGCGCTCACAAACGAGAAGGCTATCGAGCCATCTAGATGCAAGTCAACTTGATATACCGTACCGGGTACGCTAGCAGTAATTTTTTGCAGTTTGGCTTGGCTTTGATTCCGGGCTTCATCTGTCGCCTCCCATTGAGCAATCTCCCGAGAAATGCCCAAAATCGCAAATATATTGCCTTTCGCATCGCGCAGGGGCAGTTTTTGCGTGTCAAAGACCTGCTGTTTGCCACCTGTAAAGGCGATCGCCTGGTAGGGATTGCGAACCGTCTCCCCCCCCAGCACAGCTCGATCGTCCTCGCGGATGCCCCTAATTGAGCCGTGGCGATCGCCAAATACTGCTGCTTCTGAGAAACCTAATTCGAGATCGTCTTTGCCAATAATTTCTTCAACCTTTTTCCCCAAATATGCAGCAAAACTTTGATTGACAAAAATGTATCTAAAATTTCGATCTTTGGCAAACACTCTGTCGTCAATACTGTCTATTAAAGCCCGCAACAATAGCTCTTGGCTTTCCGCATCTAGAGCAAAATTATTTTGAACAGTTCCCTTGACATCCGTCTGTTTAGCTGCTAAAGTAATTAACGATTTAACACAAATTTTAGCGACCGTGTGGAGCAAACAAAGGTGTTCAAAATTAAAAGCAGTTCCCTGCTCTGCACCGATGAAAAATACTCCCAACAATTCTTCACTGTCCTCCGGGTTAGCCGGTGCCACCAACACCGACTTAAACTGAGCAATTGGCGGGCCAGCGATGTTGTACGCCCAGTCTCGACTTCCTGCCAGCCATTGGGTGCGAGTAGCTTGCAAGCAGGCTGCTATTTCAGATTTGACCGATTCAGTTAACGGGTGTAAGTGTTGCAGGTAGATGCGATCGTCCGGTAGAGTTAAAAGTGCGATCGTCTCAGCAGGAATCAGGCGCCCGAGATGTGCCAGACAAGCAGACCAAATTTCATCAGCAACCGCAGCAAGTTGTACATTCTCCGTAAGTTCGTTGAGAACTTGCAGTTCCAAGGTACGCTGGCGGACTTTGGCCTTGAGGCTGGCGGCTAGGATTTGCATAGTGCTCACCACACTGGTTTCCTTATATTATAATTATTCATCTTCAAAGTTTTTTAAACAATCATCTTAAAATACATCAGGCGAAAAGACAACTTTTTTATATTTATATAACTTTTAATTGCTAAAAAACCAAAAGCGCGATCGGGAGCGAAGCGACACCGCAAGGCACCTGCTTCGCTCCAGCAGCGAGGTTTAAAGGCGAAATTATCCCATTAAAATCACGTTATCGATGACGTGGATGACACCGTTGTCAGCTTCGATATCAGCCGCGACAACAGTAGCATTCTTCACCTCAAAACCGTCTGAACAATCAATTTTAATCGGCGAACCTTCTAAGGAAGTAACAAAACCGAGTTTTGCCAAATCTGCCTTCATAAACTTGCCGGAGACGACGTGAAACATCAAAATCCTGCTCAGTTGGGGGACATTCTGCACTAGGGTTGTGATAGTTCCCGGTGGCAATTTCGCAAAAGCATCGTCAGTCGGTGCAAAGACAGTGAAAGGGCCCGGACTTTTGAGCGCATCTACTAAATTTGCTACTTGCACCGCAGTTACCAGGGTTTGGAACGAACCCGCACCTACGGCAATATCAACAATATCAGGCATTTGGTTCTACCTCGTTTGGCAAAAAAGTTCTATTAAGTATCGTAAACTGATGCGTGCAACAATACCTACTATGTTTGTTAAAAAATTGGTAATTCGTTTGTAGTGAGGACTTCAGTCGTCTCTTTTTTTGCGGACTGAAGTCCTCACTATGAACCTTTTCCAACCAGGTTCGTAGTGAGGACTTCAGTCGTCTCTTTTTTTGCGGACTGAAGTCCTCACTACGAACCTAATAATGGTTATTTTACACATAAAATTACTAAGCAATTTACTTTTTAACGGCGCAATACTTTTAAATTGCTACTAGACTGCGGTTGCTTGTGATACTAAAACCTCCGTTTCTAATTCTGCTATTTCCAAATTTAAATCCTCTCCCTTATGAATGCTAAAACTGCCATACAAAATTGAAATTTCAAAAATGTCTGTAGTAATTACAGCAGGCTTGCGGTGTTCCGGTTCGCCCAAAGAAATTCCTAAAAATTCTGCTTCAAGTTCGCCAACTTCTTCTTCATCGCGTACAGTCCACCCGATATCGCGACAGTCCTTAAATGCCAGAACATAAGGCAATCTTTCTTCTGGATTGTAGACGCATTCGATCGATAAGTAGGTAGGCGCAAATAAACCGAGCTGTGTAACAAAGTATGAAGCCTACAAAAACCTTGCGTTGGCGAAGCCTGTCCGTAGGACTTATGCTTCACTTCACTGCGTTACGCTCGCTGCGGACATAGTTATGAATTTTCGTACCGACTTACTTAGTTAATGCTGAGGTAGCCAAACGATTTGAGATTGTAGAATTAACTCTAATGATGAATCTGGTAGCTGGAACTGAACTCTCTAATTTTCGCTCTCCACGACTCCTGTGGGAAAGCAAATATCCGTTTTTGGGCGAAGTCAGTGGATTTGAGATTTGACTCCACTGCTGAATCAAAGGACGAGGAGCTTCGATAGAGACTGTTTCGCTGGAGGGGGCGCGATTCGATGCACAGCAACCCAACAATTTGAGATTTTAGATGCGCGATCGAGAATTCCCTACATAAAATCTCAAATCCCAGATTTCAAATAGAAACACCATTAACCCCACCGTGAATGCTGATAAGAAGCGTAGGTATCAAACAAAGCACCCACTAAACTAAAAGCTAGGCCAATCACCAAAAATCCCTGGAGAGGACAGCCACTGCCAAAAGTGGCTAAGAACTGCAAAATCTGGTCTTCTCCAGAACGACCGACTGCTTGCAGAGCAGGCACAAGACCGATCAACGAAAAGCTAGTCAATCCCGCGCCGATTAACAATAAGGGAGCGACAAAGCTCAGGAGGCTGGTCAGCAGTAAAGAGCGAATAAAATTAGGAAAGATGCTCATAACAGTCAGTAAATTCAGCTAAACTGCCGAAAGGTGCAAGTAAAATAAACTTGTCCTTTTCTACGATAGGCAGCGATCGCCCTCAGTGGCCAATTCTGTCAGAAATCTTAAATCTTAGAGAAGAAACTTGTTTAAGATTTGTAGATAGATTTCATTTTTGCAGTTGTTCTACAGTCAAAATCCCTTGAGCACAACTACACCATCAAGCCTCAGTTTGTGGAGTCAGCGGTTACTGGCAGCCATTTTATTGGGCGGCCAAGTCATGCTGCACTTGCTAACTCGCAAAATTAACCGTCGCAACACCCTCGACCAAATGGCAGCAGTCGGCCCGGAATCGCTGCTGATTGCTTTGCTGACTGCGGGTTTTGTCGGCATGGTATTTACGGTTCAGGTAGCCAGGGAGTTTATTAACCTCGGTGCGGGTAATGTCGTCGGTGGCGTTTTGGCTTTGTCTTTGACTCGCGAACTCGGCCCGGTGCTAACAGCCGTAATCGTGACGGGACGGGTTGGTTCGGCTTTTGCTGCGGAAATCGGCACGATGCAAGTCACAGAGCAGATAGATGCCATGCTGATGCTCAGAACAGACCCGATCGACTATTTAGTAATTCCCCGCGTTTTAGCTTGCTGCTTGATGCTGCCAATTCTGACAATCTTGTCCCTCGTCACGGGCATCGCCGGCGGGATGCTGATTGCGACGACAATGTACGGCATCTCTCAAAATGTGTTTTTAGAATCAGTCCGCCATTTCCTGAGTCTGTGGGACATTTGCAGCGCTGCTATTAAGGCTTTTGTGTTCGGTGGTTTGATTGCTGTCATCGGCACTAGCTGGGGTTTGACGACTACCGGCGGCGCCAAAGGCGTCGGCCAATCGACTACCACAGCGGTGGTGACGGCTTTGCTGGCTATTTTTATTGTTAACTTTTTCCTGACTTGGCTGATGTTTCAGGGTACTGGCTCTAGCGTGCTCAAAGGCCTTTGACATACTCCCCTGCCTGAAGGCGAGGGGATTCTAAGATCAAACAGCAATTGCAGGCATAGCCTGTCTAACATCGCCTAACTTAACGGTTGATGCCCCAACCGCACAAATATTTATTGCAGCGTTCTCGTCTCTGTCGTTTACATTCTGACAGGACGGACAACGCCATTGTCTCACTGACAAATCCAACTCTTTCAGAACGTGTCCGCAATGAGAACAAGTCTTGCTAGATGGATACCAAGTGTCGATAAAAACTACTTGTTTTCCTTTCTTTTTGGCAACCCATTCGAGAATTTGGAGAAAATTACCAAATGCAATGTCTGAGATTTTACGTCCCCAAAGTCGCTGCATTCCCTTTAAATTCAGAGTTTCAAAGCACAGCACGTCGAACTTATCAGTGAGTTCGCGAGCCAATTTCCAGAACCAATCAGAGCGACGATTTACTACGTCCTCATGGCAAGCGAACCAAATTAAGTCTTGCTCTTTCTCGATTGGCAGAGCCTTTTCGTTTTTTGGAATGCTGACGATTTGCTTTCTTGATAGCACTGAGGGACTGTTTTAGGAATTGCGGTGATTCAATCTTGGAACCGTCAGAGCAGGTGAGAAACGTCTTTAAGCCGAAATCAAAGCCAGCGGTTCTACTCGTCTCGACTTTGATTTCAGATTCTTTAACACTGTCAACGACTACAACCATAAATAACTCTCCCAAAGGAGTCCGTTTTATGGTTAACGTCTTAACTTTCCCTTCTATTTCTCTAGAATTCCAATACTGATAAACGCGATTCCCAATCTTAATTCGATTGCCGCCTAATAATTTGTAGCCGGCTTGCTTAAGGGTGAATGATTTATATCTGCGGACTTTTTTGAAACCAGGAGGTCTAACGCCTTTATTGTGATGCTTGAAAAACAGTTGGTATGCCTTCTCAATGCGTTGACAGATATCCTGCACAGCTTGAGAACCCACTTGTTGCCAGAAAGATTTACGCGATCTTTGTTTGGCGATATGACTTTGAAGTTTGCTGCAATTCAAGGGAAGAGCCCCACATCCGGTAGTACCGTTTGTGAAGTGCAATGCAATGGTTGTAGATCACCCCGGCAGCATTGATGCTTCGCTTGAGGTGTCTGTTCCGCTTGCTTTGATATAGCTTGAACTTCAATGTTTTCATGCTAACCATGATATCATGGTGGGTAGCAATCGGGTAGCCAAATGATTAAACAAAGATTAAGTATTCGGGTTGCGGTGAGTCGGCTAGAAAAGTTACGGAGAATTGCCAAGCAGAAGGAAAAAACAATGACCCAGCTTATCGAGGATTGGATTGATAAACTCAAAGAGGAAAAGCCGTCCTAAAAGGACGGGGCTTTAGACCCAGTTCTTTGGTAAGCTAGGAAATAGATAAAATATGAATAATGGGCAATATTCCTTTAACTACCCCTTGATTTAAACCCGTGACTACAACTACCTCTGGGACTGCACCCACAGATACGATCGAACTTGCACCGAGTTATGCGATTCCCCTAGTCCTGGTACTGGCCTCTGTACCGCTGCTGTTCGTCCAAAAGTGGGTGAGTTTGCCGCTTTCGCTGTTCGGCTTGTTTCTGATGTACCAAGCCGCCACTATCCGACTACAGTTTACTCCAACGGATTTGGACATTTATCGATCGTCCAACTTAATTCGCCAGTTTCCTTACCGAGAATGGCAAAATTGGCGGATATTTTGGCCCGCAGTGCCAATTTTGTTCTACTTCAAAGAAATTAACAGTATTCACTTTCTGCCGGTTCTGTTCGATCGTAAAATGCTACAGACCTGCTTAGAACAGCGCTGTCCCCGTGAAGACTAAACAAGTTGTTAATTTTAAATTTTTAACTTCTTCTGTGCCCCACGCCGAATAAATTTCCCATGAATTCAGACGAATCTCCAACCAAAGAACCGCAATCGCAACCAGCCGCTGATGGCGAACCAACTCTACCCGTGAATGAGACGGAAAACCTATTGCCATCTCAAATACAGGAATTGTCGATCGCCCAAAACGATCTCACATCGCAAATTCCTCCCGAAATAGACCCCTGGGACGAGGAAAATCCCCAAATCACCCCTGTGGTGGACGAAGCACCCGCAATCGCCCAAAGTTCGCCAGAAACTGAGGATAGCGAATCTGAAAGTGCGATCGGCCAAAGTTCCCCAGAAACAGACTCCCAGCCAACAGCAACCGCAGAAACGGTAACGCCCGTAGCAGAAAATGTTACCGAAAGTTTGGCAGATAGAGTCAAAGCATTGCAACAGCAAGAACAAGATTTGACCGCCAGAATTGCCACCTTGGAAGCTGACAAAGCTAAGGCGTTAGAAGCGTTGGGCGAGGCTCAAGCATCAATAGGGCGTTTGGTACAAGACGGCTTGATACAGCTAGATCATCGCAAACAAGCCCTGCAAATTGAAGTAGAAAAACTCGAACGCAGGCGCGATCGAATTCAAAAGGAAATGCGAACTACTTTCGCTGGAGTTTCCCAAGATTTAGCAATCAGAGTTCAAGGTTTCAAAGACTATCTAGTCGGCAGTTTGCAGGATTTAGCAGCTACCGCCGAACTCTTAGATATGACGCCGCCGGTGCAAGAAACTTCCAAGCAAATTTCTGTTGAGGAATCTCAATCCTCTTCCCCGGTAAATCCCAGATTTGCTGAACAAGGATTTCAAGAACAAGCCAAACAAATTCGCCGTACCCTAGACCAATATCGCACTCTCCCCGACTATTACGGCCCGCCTTGGCAACTCCGGCGCACTTTTGAACCCATCCACGCCGAACGAGTTTCTAACTGGTTTTTCACCCAAGGAGGAAGGGGTGCATTGCGAACTATGGGTTCGCGCTTGCAAAATATCTTGATTAGTTCGACAATTATTTCTGTACTTAGAAGCGTCTACGGCACGCGGGTGCGGACGTTGGTGCTCGCGAACAGTCCCGAACGTTTGGGTGAGTGGCGCCGGGGTTTGCAGGATTGTTTGGGGATTACTCGCACCGATTTTGGCCCGGAAGGTGGCATTATTATGTTTGAGTCTGCGGAGGCTTTGGCTCAAAAAGCCGATCGACTGGTGAGAGATGGTAAGTTGCCGTTAATTCTGATTGATGAAACTGAGGATTTAATCAGTTTGTCGATGCTGCAATTTCCGCTGTGGTTGGCCTTTGCTTCCGATCCGCAAACATTGACGACTTCTAAGGATTTTTAAAGAAGGAAGAAGGAAGAAGGAAGAAGGAAGAAGGAAGAAGGAAGAAGGAAGAAGGAAGGAGGAAGAAGGAAAGAGGAAGAAGAAGGAAGAAAAGACATCTTCTGAAATTAGTTTTAATTTCTTGCTATCCAATAACTAAAAATTAATTTAGGGAGATGTCACAGGGCTGGAGATTAAATCATTATCGTTAAGTTTGTAGTGAGGACTTTAGTCCTCAAAAGTAAGTAATGAAAGAGGGAATTTATTATGGGTGTGTGGTTAAGTTTAAATACAGTACTGTTAATGACAGCTTACTTGCTGGGTTCGATTCCAACTGGGTACGCTTTGGGTAAATGGATGCTGGGGATTGATATTCGGGAAGTAGGTTCTGGTTCGACGGGGGCGACTAATGTACTCAGGACTTTGGGAAAGGGGCCGGGGTTGGCGGTGTTGCTGGTTGATGTGCTGAAGGGCGTAAGTGCGATCGTCTTGATCCGTTACATCTACTCTCTAGATTTTACCAGCCAGCTCGCGATCGGCGCCCATTTAGAAAATACAGCAACAGTCATTCCTTGGATGGCAACTTTAGCCGGTTTATTTGCAGTTTTAGGCCACAGTAAATCAATCTGGCTGGGGTTTACCGGTGGCAAATCCGTTGCTACCAGTTTGGGAGTTTTACTCGGTTTGTACTGGCCAGCAGGTTTAGGAACTTTCGGAATTTTCGGAATAGTTTTTGCCCTATCGCGAATTGTTTCTTTAAGTTCTATTATCGGTGCAATGAGCGTTTCTGGATTGATGTTTGCTTTACATCAGCCGCTAGCTTATGTATTGTTTGGACTTGCGGGCGGCGTATTTGTAATCGTGCGGCACCGCACCAACATTCAGCGGCTTTTGAACGGTACGGAACCGAAAATAGGGCAGAAATTGGAAACAGCAGCCAGCGAGTGATAATTAGTTTGATTTATAGCACTTCCCAAAAAAGTTCGCGGACATTTTTGGGATGCGAACCCTCTTATATTTATCATAAGCTGTTGAGCATTTAAAATGGTATTGTAGGGTGCGTCAGTTTTAAGCCGTTTCCCATGTATAGTAAGTGTTGTAGCTGACGCACCCTACGTAAATAGTTAGTCGTTTAAATGCTCCACAGCATATAGCAATCCTGAATGATTCACAAAATTTTTAGGGTGGTAGTGCTCCGTGCCTACCCCTTATCTATTGAAGCTAAGTAGGTAGGCACAATCAAACCAAACTACGTAAACTTATGTAAAGTAGCAGCAGAAACGCTTTAAATATAAGCCTTTTAGCGATTTACATTTCTTAATCTAGTTGTGTTTTTTAGCGCTCACCTACTTATAGCGCTTAATAAAATCCCTAAAATTTTTCCCACATCCCTCAGATAATATTCGATCGCATCAATAGACACAATCTGTCCCTCTAACTTCAAAAATCTCCACACAGTACCCGATGTCACAGCCCCATAAATAACCGGAATCTGATTTCCCTCTTCTTCATTGAATAATTGAGCGGCTAACATCTCGGCTGCACACTGCCCGAAACCAGCCTTAATATCTTCTTTTTTAGCTTCCACAAGGGTAATCACAGGAGCACTGATAAACAAGCGTTCCGCTGACAAACTCATTAAAAAATCGCAGGTTCCATTTAATCCTTTTTCGGGAGCGACATTAAACTCGGAACCGGAAAATAAACCAATTTGATAATTTAACTGCCGCCTAACTTCCAGTAAAATTGGTGCAATAATCAGTTCGGAACGAGCTTTTTCGGTGTTGATATCTACTGCTAATGCTGCGTTTTCTTTCAAGGCAACTTTCAGGATTTCACTAGATTCTACTTCTGATATATCTGCAAATAAATCTTGATTTTCCTCGATAGTTAAGTTAAATTGCTTAACAAGTTCCTTCAGTTTGAATTCGCTGTAAGCCATTTTAAATTCTTTGTTGTTATTTACCCAATTCTTGAGAACGCAAACAAGCTGCTTTGACTGCTTCGATCGCAGCAGAGCGAAATCCGTTACTTTCTAATGTAGCAATTCCGGCGATCGTTGTACCGCCGGGACTTGTCACCCTATCTTTCAATTCTGCTGGGTGCATTCCCGTTTCTTGCAATAGCTTCGCTGTACCGAATACTGTTTGGATTGCTAATTGAGAGGCGATCGCCCGCGGCAGACCTGCACAAACACCGCCATCTGTCAATGCTTCGATAAAAATCGCAACATAACCTGGCCCGGAACCCGAAAGGCCAGTCACCGCATCCAGCATACTTTCAGGCACTTCTACCACTTCTCCCACGGCCTGAAACATCCGCTTGACTAATTCTAAATCCGTCGGTTGCACCAGTTTCCCCGGGGCGATCGCGCTCATGCCCGCCCCCACCGTTGCCGGAGTATTTGGCATCACCCGCAGCACTGCTCGCCCCGGAAACGCTGCTTCGAGCTTGCTGAGTGGCACTCCCGCCAAAATTGACACGATCGCAGCTTCTGGCTGAGAATTAGCTGTTTCTCCATTATTTGCTTGTGGGCGATCGATCGCCACGGCCAATTCCAAAGCTACTTTCTCAAAAATTTGCGGTTTAATCGCCAAAAACAGCACTTCTGTAGCGGTAGCAACTTCTAGATTGCTGGCTGTTGTGCCAATTCCGTAGGTTGCCGTCAAAAATTCGCGCCGTTGCGGTTGCGGATCGCTCACCAATATTTCTGAGGGACAATAAACTTTTTGTGCTATCAAGCGGGATAAGAGAGCTTCTCCCATTACTCCGCCGCCGATCGTACCAAATTTTATCATAGTTATTAGTTATTAGTTATTAGTTATTGGTTATTTGTTATTGGTTATTGGTTATTGGTTATTTGTTATTTGTTAACAGTGCGTTGTTTGTAGGGTGCGTCGCTTTCGACTATCTAAAACTTCCATTTCTCATCTAGTAGCGACGCACCTTACTATACTGGTTTTTTGAATGAATTTCTGTCAACTGTCAACTGTCAACTGTCAACTGTCAACTGTCAACTGTCAACTGTCAACTGTCAACTGTCAACTGTCAACTGTCAACTGTCAACTGTCAACTGTCAACTTTCGGAGTCAACTGTCAACTGTCAACTGTCAACTTTCGGAGTCAACTGTCAACTGTCAACTGTCAACTAACTACGCACCTTACTATACTGGTTTTTTGAATGAATTTCTGTCAACAACTTTCGCAGTCAACTGTCAACAGCCAACAGCTTTCGGAATCAACTGTCAACTGTCAACTGTCAACTGTCAACTGACTACTGAGCCATTTGAGCTTGTTCGGCCGGCCAGACTGTCGGTGCCGGAGCAGCCGCAGCAGGGCGCGGGCGGCCTTGGGCTGGGGGCACTTCGTGAACCACACCAGACTGAGTTCTTACTTGCACGCAGCTAGGCGTAAACAAGAAAATGCTTTCGCCAATGCGCTCTTGATGACCGTCAAGGGCATAAGTACCGCCCGCCACAAAGTCCACAGCTCTTTGCGCTTGATCTGGATCCATCACCGTTAGGTTCAAAACAACAGATTTGCGTTCTTTAAGAGCTCGAATTGCTGCCGGCATCTCTTCAAAAGTGCGCGGCTCCATTACTACTACTTCCGAAATCCCGTTCATAGATCCAGGCATTCCAATCACATTATTCATTACTGATCCTACTCCCCCGGTTGGTGCAACAACATCCGTACCTGTCGATCCTACTACTGACCGCTCCCGCATTCTGCGATTTTGGCGGCGTTCTTCTTCTGCTGCGGCGATCGCAGCAGCAGAAGCGGCAGCGTTTGGTTCAGGTGGTTGGTAGGCGTTCGCAAAGCGTTCGCTTTCGGTTTCGTCGTACTCGTAATCGTATTCAGGCTCATTGTTGAAGCCTACAAAATCTCGTAGCTTAGAAAAAATGTTCACCATTGAAGCTCCTTTACGACTGTGCTGCCCCGACTATACTCGCGTTGCGGGTTAGCCGCGGGTCGTTAACTACTCTATATTTAACCTAAGTTGTGCTTATCAGAAGATTTGAACAATTTATCCCCTCCTAGAGCCAAATAAGGTTTGTCCTAGCCGTACCATAGTAGCACCTGCTTGAATTGCCAAATGATAATCTCCCGACATCCCCATGGAGAGCTGCTGCATTGAAATCCGGGGCAAATTTTGCTGCTGGATTTTATCAGCAAGTTCGCGGGTGCTCTTAAATAATTCTAAGATTTGCGAGTCATCTAATCCCAGCGGAGGTATTGTCATCAAACCTTGAATTTTGATATGCTCACATTTATTGAGTTCATAGAGGTCGGCAAGCAGTTCTGGGATGCTCCACCCGTATTTGTCGGTGTCTGGCAATATTTTGACTTGCAGGCAGACTTGCGGGGAGCAGGACATTTCGCCAGCTATGCGCGAAATCCTCTGAGCCAGTTTTAAGCTGTTGAGAGAGTGAATCCACTGGAAATTCTCTAGGGCTTTTGCTGCTTTGTTGGCTTGCAAGTGACCGATCAAGTGCCAGTTGATATCCGGCAAATCTTGTAATTGGCTTTGTTTTTCGGCAGTCTCTTGAACTTTGCTCTCGCCAAAATCTCGGATTCCCGCGTCGTAAGCTTCGCGGATAGCATCAGCCGGTACCTGTTTGGTAACGGCAATTAACCGCACTGATTCTGGCAACTGTTGGCGAATGCTGTTAATTCGAGAGGCAATGGTCATGGTACTCAACGCTCTTGACAGGAGGGCAGGACAATTAAGACGATATAGCCTTTCTCAAAAATATGAGGGACTCATGGGCATAGGGTATAGGGCATAGGGCATAGGGCATAGGGCATAGGGCATAGGGCATACCTTACTTTTCTGAGAAGCGCTATATCAATTACCAATTACCGATTACCAATTTTGGCTATTGAAAGGTGCGTTGGTGAATGGCCTGCAATTGGTCGTACTCTTGATATTGACCGCTGCGACGGAGGGTTCGCAGGCGAATTTCGACCATGAGGCGAGCGTCCGATCGACTGATAGGATCGAATCTGAGGCCACCAGGGCCGTTGGTTACTAAGAAAAATAGGCGCTGGGCGTATAGGGTGGTAAATAATTCTTGGCTGTCTTCAACCTGGGATACCCTGAAGAGGAGGCCAAAGTTTGGATGATTCAGGTAGGTTTCGGTAGTCATTCACTCTCACAATCGATCGACATTAGATTAAAGATTTAGATTTTAGATTTTAGTTTCGCTCGATCGCGGGGTGCAAAGGGCGATCGCGGTAGCCATGCTATAGTCTCCATCGTGACTGAGGCTCAACTGCCACTGGCAATTTCCCCAAACAGAGGCTTGTGCTGCGGCGGTTCCGTGCAGTTGCACGTTAGGAGCGCCGTTTTCGGAGCGCCGAATTTCGACATCTGGATACCGTATTCCGCGCCATCCTGTGCCTAGAGCTTTGACAACAGCTTCCTTTGCTGCCCACCGCCCCGCTAGTTGATTGCAGGAAACTCGGTTCATTTTACCTTTAATGCTGCTGTCTTGAGAATTTAGTTGTCCGCAGTCTCTTTGTTCTGCCGGGGTGTAAACTTTTTCTAGGAAGCGATCGCCAAATCGATCTAATACAGATTGAATGCGCGGAACATATACGATATCTGTCCCAAGATAGATGTTCAAGGTCTTGGATCTCTAAATATTTGCATCCATTACTTTAGCAGGACGATCGCGTGGAAGTATCTCGTACCATTTGAGATTTGAGATTTGAGGTTGAAGAGTTGAAGAATTGGGGATGACTGACTGGATAGGCGCTTTGTAGGACTAAGTAAGCTGTGGAGCATTTAAACCACTAACTATTTACGTAGGGTGCGTCAGCTACAACACTGACCGTACATGGGAAACGCCTTAAAATTGACGCACCCTACAATACCATTTTAAATGCTCAACAGCTTACACCTGCATTATTGTTGGAAACTGTCAACTGTCAACTGTCAACTGTCAACTGTCAACTGTTAACTAACTGTCCCAACCCCAAACCAAGCGGGCGCTCCAGAGGAGGATCAAGCAGCCGAGGGCGATCCAGTCTCGGATTTTGAAGTGCAACTGGTGCCATTCTACACGGTGTCGATCGGGACTGGTAAAGCCGCGAACTTTCATCGCACTAGCTATTTGTTCGGCTCGCAACAGCAAGTTTTCTAACAGCCTCTCGGCAATCGTCAACCAAACTTGAGCGGCGCGGCGAAATCCAAGTTTTTTCCAGTTTATCGCTCTAGTGCTGACCGATCGCACTAAATTTTGTATTTCTTCCAATACTAGGGGAATAAACCGCAAAGATAAGGTTAATGTTAGGGCAATTTCGGTCACAGGCCAGCGCAAGCGGCGCAACGGCTGCATTAAGTTTTCGATGGCGGCGGTAATTTCTTCGCTGGCTGTGGTGAGCAGGTAGAGGTTGGTGCTGTAAATTACTGTAAAGAATAGAGTGCTGACGTTGATAGCTAAATCTAAGGATTTGCGGGTGATTTTAACAGGGCCTTGTTTGAATAAAACGTAACTGTAGTTTGTGGGTTGGGGGAGTTTATTTTGGGTTTGAACTTTAGGAGTTTGGGTTGGAGAGTTTGAGCCTAAATTAAAAGGTTTGTACCAGGGTTTGGGATCCTGAGCGGGTGGAAGGGTTGCGGGTTGTTGGGAAAAGGTTAATTCGTCGGCGGGGATGCGGGGCCGATGTTCTGATGGAAGTGCGTCAGGGGCGATCGCGCTGAGGCAAAATACTAAAAGGCAGAATAGCAGCAGCAGTCCCATTTGCTGTTTCCAGACACGGAAGGGAATGGCTGCGCTTAGTGTCAGTACGATTAACATTACTACTAGCATCAACCGCCAAACGGGATTGGCGAGTATGGGCGCAATTAGAAATGTCATCAACCAGGCTAGTTTGACGCGGGAGTCTAGCCGGTGCAGCCAGGTTACGGGTTGTTCTAGATAAAGTCCAATAGGGAGCGAGCGAAGTAAATCCATGTTGTCGGTTTGAGATTTTTAATAATATTAATAGACTTATTGCATTCATTTCCAAATTATCTGGAAATTATCTGCGTTTGTCTGTGTTTATCTGCCTTATATCTGCGGTTTTTGTATCAAACTGATTGACCGCAATAAGGTTCGTAGTGTGGACTTTAGTCCGCAGCATTTTGCGGACTAAAGTCCACACTACGAACGGTTTTTGTTATGGTAATCGACGGGACGTGATGATACAAGAGATCTAATTTATTGAACCGCGAAGACGCTTTAGGCGAAGCCGCGCGTCAGCGCTAGGACGCGAAGGAAGAGAAAGAAGAAAGAGAAAGAAGGAAGGAAGAGAAAATAAAAAAACGCAATTTACTTAGATCGTTAAACTGCGTTTTTTCTTTAATCTCAAGTCTGGAATTACTTCACGCGCAGTGCTCTGTTTGTGGTGCTGACTTCGCTGGCGCGAACTTTTTTGCCTCTCCACAGCAGCCGCATTGGTGTACCAGTAAAGCCTAGGTGTTTGCGGAATTGGCTTTCCATGTAGCGGCGGTAGTTTTCGGTGAAGCGTTTGGGATCGTTGACGAATAGCGCGATTGTTGGCGGTTGCGATCGCACTTGGGTACCGTAATAGATTTTGCCTTGTTTTCCTTGGCGGGTAACTGGTGCTGAGTGCCAGGTTGTGGCTTCTTCTATGACTTCGTTGATGACGGCGGTAGCGACGCGGCGTTTGTGTTCGTCGGAGGCTTTGTCTACTAATTCAATGACTTTTTCAACTCGCTGTCCGCTCATGGCGCTGACAAAGATCATTTCTGCCCAGTCGAGGAAATACAGTTTAGTTCTTGCTGTTTTTTCGTACTCGTAGATGGTGTCGTTGTCCTTTTCTATGGCATCCCATTTGTTGATGACGATGATGCAGGCTCGACCTTCTTGGCTGATGCGATCGGCTAATTTTTGATCTTGGTCGGTAACGCCGTCAATTGCATCTATTACTAGCAGTATGACATCTGCCCGACGGATGGCTTTAAACGCGCGGTTGATTCCGAAAAATTCGGCGCCGTATTCGACGTTTTTCTTTTTACGAATTCCGGCTGTGTCGATCAGGCGGTAGGTTTGCCCGTTGCGTTCTACTATGGTGTCAATTGCGTCGCGGGTTGTGCCGGAAATTGGGCTGACTATGGCGCGATTTTCTCCGAGAAATGCGTTTAGCAAACTGGATTTTCCGACGTTGGGACGGCCGATAATTGCTACTTTGATTTCATCTACTTCTGGCTCTACTTCTGTGGGAAGGTAAGTCATTAATTGGTCTAGCAATTCGCCGGTACCGTTACCGTGAATCCCGGAAATGGGGTAAGGTTCTCCCAGTCCCAATGTCCAAAAGTCTGCTGCTTGGGTAAGTCCGGTATTTTCCGATTCGCACTTGTTGACGGCGAGAATGACGGGGACTTTTTGCACTCGCAGCCAAGAGGCGATGGATTCGTCGCCGCCGGTGAGTCCGGTTTTTCCGTCTACTACAAAAATGGCTGCACTGGCTTCTGCGAGGGCCGCCATTGCTTGTTCGCGGATTAATGGCAGAAATTCGGTCTCGTCATCGAATACTAGCCCGCCGGTGTCTACGACTTGATATTCGCGATCGCCCCAGTATGCTGGCCTGTACGTGCGATCGCGCGTAATTCCCGGTTCGTCGTGGACGATCGCGTCTTGGCTGTTGGCTAAACGGTTGACGATCGTCGATTTGCCTACATTGGGGCGTCCAATAATAGCAACTATAGGTAGAGGCATAAAAGTAGCAGCAATTAGGCTGCGCCGTAATTTTGAGCTTTAATCTTTAATTATAAGGGAATGTGACTGAAATGGAAAGACTTATTTCTGTGTTGGGGCTAGGAGTTTTTGTCGGTTTGTGCTACGCCTTTTCAGTCGATCGACGGGCTGTTAAGTGGCCTCCCGTACTGTGGGGAATTGCTTTGCAGCTAATTTTTGCAATTTTGATTCTCAAAACTGCTCCGGGTTTGGTGGCATTTAAATTTTGGGGAGATTTAGTCACTCAATTTCTGAATTTTTCTGATGCTGGGGCAAAGTTTGTATTTGGTGATAAATTTACCGATCACTTGATCGCTTTTAAAGTCCTGCCCACTATTATCTTTTTCTCTTCATTTATCACCCTACTTTATCACTACGGTATTTTGCAGCGGGTGGTGCAGGCAGTCGCTTGGGGCATGATTAAAACCATGAAAACTTCCGGTGCAGAAACTCTTTCCTGTGCTGCTAATATTTTTGTGGGACAAACAGAAGCACCACTGTTAATTAAACCCTATGTAGCGACGATGACTCTCTCGGAACTGCACGCTGTAATGACCGGGGGTTTTGCGACAATTGCTGGCGGAGTCATGGCGGCTTACATTTCTTTTGGAGTGTCCGCTCAACATTTAATTGCTGCGTCGGTGATGTCGGCACCCGCTGCTTTGGCTATTTCTAAATTGCTGTACCCGGAAACAGAAAAATCCCTGACTGCTGGTGAGGTAAAAATTGAGGTGGAACAGGTTTATGCTAATGCCGTGGATGCGGCGGCTTCTGGTGCAAGCGATGGCTTGCAATTAGCGGCTAATGTCGGGGCAATGCTGATAGCTTTTTTGGGTTTGTTGGCATTTTTTAATGCGCTTTTGGGTTGGTTTGGAGGGCTGATTAGTTTGCCTCAGTTGTCACTGGAATGGATTCTTTCTTATTTCATGGCTCCGGTGGCTTGGCTGATGGGCGTGCCTTGGGCGGATTGTGGAAAAATAGGAGTTATTTTGGGGAAGAAGACGATTTTAAATGAGTTTATTGCTTATTTGGATTTGATGGAATTGGTGAAGCAACAGGCGATTTCGGAACGATCTGTAATTATTGCGACTTATGCTTTGTGTGGCTTTTCTAATATTGGTTCCATCGGGATTCAAATTGGGGGGATTGGTGCGATGGCGCCATCGCGCAAGGGTGATTTGGCTCGGTTGGGCGTGAGGGCGATGATTGCTGGTTCTGTCGCCTGTTTCATGACTGCTTGTATTGCTGGAATGCTCATTTAAAAGTTTTGAGTTTTGTAAGGTGCGCTACAAGCACCCAACTCTCTACTCTCAAGGTTATTAAATAAAAGTTAAAATTTGACAATTAAAGTATGTTTGACAGTTGACAGTTGACAGTTGACAGTTGACAGTTTAAGAGCGACCTCTACCTAGAAAGAAGAAGATTGGAGTAATGAATAGTCGGATAGTAATTTCTTCCGCTCGGGGTTGGGGCTTTCAACCAATTCTTTATGGTAAATGTTTAATAAAATATAACGAAAAACATCTAATTTTAGCGATCGGCTATTATGGAAAACAAGCAGGAATTTAGTCTGTAACAACAGTATATGGAAAGTGGCAAC
Organism: Microcoleus sp. CAWBG58; assembly: GCF_020883045.1. Lineage (NCBI taxonomy): Bacteria > Bacillati > Cyanobacteriota > Cyanophyceae > Oscillatoriales > Microcoleaceae > Microcoleus > Microcoleus sp. CAWBG58. The sequence goes on from NZ_JAHRFA010000037.1 coordinate 37,286, forward strand.
TAAATTCTCTTCTAAGCGAAATTAATAGGTGATGTAATATGGCTGTTCTGCAACTAGAAGACGGTAGGACATATACCGATATCGGGGCGATCGCCAGCCAACTGGCTGTTTTAAATATTGAGCTCGATCGCCTGTCAAATCAGGAAAATCCTGCGGTTAAACAAATTCTACTGCAAGACATTCTCAATGTCACAGAAAAACAGCAGATTCTCGCAGCATTTAAAACCGAGTTTGAATACTTCAAGCGCGCCAACGGATGTCAGTGGTGCGACTTAAAAGTGCTGCATCCCGGTTCGCCACAGATTTATCCGCTGATGACTCAAAGCGATCGCACTCACACCCATGCAGATGCCGAAGTTCTGCACGTTTTAGCTGGAGAATGTGTTTTTGGGTTTGTGTATGCTAACGGCTCTCAAGTACAATTAATGTTGCAAGCTGAAGAATATATTAAAGTGCCTCCTAATACAGAACATTGGTTTTATCTGACTCCGTTGTTGTATTTGAAAGCTGTACAGTATTACACCAGTGCTCAAGGGTGGGTTCCTCAGTATACAAATAGGAAGTTGAAAATTAAAAACTAGGTCGAAGATAAAACGTATATGAAAGCTAATTTTTAGGTATTAGGTATGTTGTTGCGCTTCAGCGCTCATTCATCTAGACAAGAGTGCAAAGATCGCAACTACGTACCTTTAGATGTTGTTGTGCTTTTTGTGCTATTTCATAAGTCTAAAGAGCGCTGAAGCGCAACTACGTACCTTTAGAATATTGTTGCGATTTTTTCGCTATTTTATAAATATTAAGAGCGCTGAAGCGCAACTACTTACCTTTAGATGTTGTTGTGTTCTTTGCGCTATTTCATAAGTCTAAAGAGCGCTGAAGCGCAACTACGTACCTTTGGATGTTTTTGGGATCTTTTCGCTATTTCATAGAGAAATTTCAATTTCTTCGCATCGCTGCAACAGCGCTTCTATTTCCTGGGCGAGAAGAATTACTTCCGGCCACGAAGAACCGTTGATTAAGTCTTGGGCGTGTGCTAATTTGTTTCTCAATGCTTCTGCTGACTTCAAAAAACGCTCCCCGTAACGTTTGGATTTGAGCCCCAGTCGATCGACTATTTCGGCATTCGTCAGGATTAAATCTCGCTTGTCGCAGAATTGCAGGTAATCGATTAAGTCAATTGCCTCATTTCGCGATCGCCCCAATTCCCACAGGTGTTTTGCTGCTACAATACGATCGCCCTTCAGCAACTTTTGCCACGAATCTTGGGGAAAGTAGATCCGCACAATCCGCAATAAGTTCATTTCCAGCAGCGTCACCAACCCAAACAGCAGCATCCGCACCGGCGCTTTTTGCAAATCGCCGCAGGTGACAATCCCGTTGATGCGGTTGCTTTCCAAGACAAACAATCTCGGTTTTTCTCGCAACAGCGGTAGCAATTCCATCAACGGAGTTGAGGCGGCGATTAGTTGCGACGGGTGGAAAATTTGCTGGTAATCGCTACACTTACCTGTCATTAAGTGCGATCGTTCTATATAGCCGCAAACCGTCCCGTTTTCCTCGATCCCGAGCACGTCAAAATCGCGCGTTTCCATCCACGATCGCAATTTAGCAGCATCTTCGCCCGCCGGCACAGATTTTAGCGGTTCCGCAAGATATTTAACGGTGATGCTGTCTTTGAATAAATCCCGCAAATCGGCGGAACTTGATTTTAAATGTTTCATTTTAATCTGCACAAAAACTTATAATTGTCGATCGCATCTTCGATCGGGTGATTTCCTTCTTGTCCGGGATTAGCTTCTGCAAACCATTGATGCCATATACTTTTAGCCTCCTCTTTGAATAGCTTAGCAATTGTTTCCCAATCAGCACTAGCCTCTAGGTTACTTAAAAAGTGAATCGCTGCGGTAGCAACTTCAGTCTTTTGCCAGCCTTTTTTCTCGTCAAATAATTCTAGATCTTGTTTGTCAAAAGATTTTTTCAACAGCATTGCAAATTTGAGATCCGAGGTTTCGAGTTGTTTGCACGCTCTACCAATATTGTAGAAATTTTGAGCAATTAGTCTGGTAAATCCTAAATAAATTGAACCTTTTAGTGACATCAAAAACATCGTCAATGCTTTTTTAAATAAGCCATCAATGAGCAAAAGTTTTTCACCTCTGGCTATGTTCACTTCTGCGAGAATTGCTTCCTGATAGCTAAACACATCCGTAGGCTTAATTTCAGCTTTAATGATGTTTTCTGTCAGATCTGCTAGATTTTGCGATCGATCGCCATCTCCTAACCTACAGTACACGCGACTTGCATTTGCGAGCAAGTGAGCTGCTTTAAGTCTCAAACCAATTTTTGAGGAACAGTATGCTGCCATCAAAAAATTTTCAGCAGCCCTGCCTAGCTTTTCGACACTTTCTAATTCCGAGCAGAAATCTAATCTCGCCGATAAGGTAAAAATTTCTGATGCACACAAATATACATCAAAATCAAAACGTCCTGGATAACTGCCGTACTTTAAATTTCCTTCTTTGATGTGATTTTTTAGTTCATCCAAGCAATCATTTATATTATAGCTAGATGGCGGAAATTGCCATTGTTTTCCATGTATAAAATGGCTATCTCCTGACAAAAATCTGTGCAACATTTCTTCAAGCCTGTACATGATGACCACAGGTTTATATTCGGATATTTGCCTGTTTCCATTCAAGGAATATCTAACTTCTGACAAAAATTCTGCTGCCTCCGTCATGTTGATTTGAATGTGAGCTGAGCGGGCTAAAATTAAATTAGCCATACACCATTGGCGATCTAAATCGCTTTCATAAAAATCTTTAAAAATAGGATAAGCTTTCAAAGATTTTTTTTGAATTTCCTGAATTTGGTCGCTCGCCGCCTTTAAGTAACTTCTCACAGACTGATCGTTCAAACGGCGATCAATCTGAAAGACATAACCGCTCGTTAACTTTTGACAGTAAGTTAAATTATTTTCAATGTTTGCTATTGCTTCGCACACTTCGTAATAACTTTTACAAAGCTCATCATCGACCAGATTTTCAGACAGCCAACTCCGAACCGCCAAAACAAGTGATTGCAGAATGCTGGTAATCGTATCTAGATCGATCCATACTCCCTGATAACATTTTTCACCTCGATCGTTTGTGCCTTCATCCTTCAATGTAGCTGAGGCTTTGACCAATCTAGTTGTAACTTCTCTTCTACCTAATGACCGCGAAGCAAGATCTACAAGTTTAAGACTCGATCTATATCCCATTCCCCTAGCAACAGCAGCGAGCATATTGTCATAATACGTCCCAGACGAGCTATATTGCCAGCATACATTTTGATTTGTTTTACCAAAATTGCAGGTGACAGATACTTCGATGGCTGTATCAGAAATTTCGGGATATAAATCATCTCTCAAACATCTTTCTGCTTGGATTCCTGCATTTTTTAACAATTGCTTGATACCTGGATCGTCCGTGTCTTCTTCCAAAGAAAATGTCAGGGTTTTAAATTGGCATTCTGTTACCCTAATTTTTCTTAAGAATTTATTCATTTTGTCGGCTGTCTGCTCGTTCTCTAATATGCACAAAAATAGCTCAAAAAGTTCTAGTTTATTAAATTCTGATTTGCCTAAGGCTATGAGTTTAGTTATGGCTTCTTGAAGAGCCTGTAGCATTTTTTTACTCGGTTTTTTATGGTGAATGCGATCGTTCCACCACTGCTTGACAATCGTGTCTATATTTTTTAAAGATCCGTAACCATCAATTACTGGTTGTTCGTCAGCAATTGAAACACGATCGTACCGGGCTACGATTTCATCTTCAATAGCTTCGGTGATTTTAATAAAGTCAGTGAATTCTGTAAATGGCAAATTAGAAAGTCGAGAAGCAATTCGCTGTAATTGCTGGTGCCTGCTGGGTTCTACTTCTAAAATCATATTTGTGGAACTCGGTAAAAAACCCGCAGCTTTGAGCAAGCTATTGGCCCCAGTTTCCCGCAATTGTTCGCGGTTAGATTTGGCTTCATCTGAAATATTTTTATGCTCAATTTGTTCTGGCGCAGTCAGAAAATCCCACAGACGCATCAGGTGAGACCTGCGAATTGGCAATTTATGGCTGGAGTTATTCATAAATGATACTAGCGGCTGGCGGCTGATGCCAAGACCTTCTGCTAGTTCTACATTTGTAACGTCTAGCTCGCTTTTATATCGATTAAATTCTTGACGCAATTGTTGCCAATAGCGATTTTCTTCCTGTTCATATTTTTCTAGGCTGGGATGTGAGCCGGTCATATTAGACCTCTTCCAAAAAAAATTTATGTTTTAATTAAAGATTTAGCATTTTCTATGCTGCTTTTAGCAAAAAGTCCTGAAAATCAGCTATAATCTGCAATCTGCTCCACTTAAGCCAAACCTACAATCATAGCATAAAATTATTTTGCAATAAATCTATTACCTATAATCTGTTGTGTGATGAATATTATCAAGACTATTGAAGTGAGTGAAGCACAAACAAAATGCTGTGGAGTAGGGGCTCTAACCCCCCTGTTCGCCTTGATTCCAAGTTTCTGAGGTCTGATGGATGCTACCCGAAAATTGATTGTACTTCATTTATACACACGTGGCTGACAGTTTCAGGCTGTTTGTTGTCCTTTGGATCCTAAATGGACGCAGGGATCAGTGGACTGTTCCCGCTTCACCAGTAGCGTTCGTCCTGTTTGTTGTCCTTTAGATCCTTGATGGACGCAGGAATCAGTGGACTGTTCCTGCTTTACCAGTAGCGTTCGTCTATAAAATAGACACTATGTGTAGTGATCGCACTTTCTGAATCCCCTCCTCGACCCGGATCCAAACACAGCTTAAATTTCTGTGAACTTTTACTGAAAAAGCTTCAATACAAAATATCGCAGGCGGTCGCATCCCGTTTATGGGGCTGTTTTTGAGTCAAGGACAAGTTTTGTTGTCTAAATTATAGACATGTAAAGATTTAATACAGGTGTTGACATTTACTATAGAGAGGTACGAGAATATAAAAAACCACCTACATCTGGTCTAAACCAAAACAAAGGTGGCATTAAGATTAAATTAACTTATTAAATTAACTTACCTGCCATGCTACAACTCAAATCACCAGATTTAGTGGCAAGAGCCTTCAATCTTGGATCGCAACTGCTGAAAAGGATTGCTAGTGGGCAAACCAAAGTTGTTGAAAAACCCCAAGAGCTAAGAATAGAAGAACTTGCTGAAAAATACCCTAAGCAATGGGTAACTGTAGAAATTACCAAAAGAGATGGATATGGTTTTCCTCTTAATGGGAAGGTTTTGTTGTACGCAAACTCCATCGATTTAATGGTAGACAAAATTAAAGATTTCAAAGGCGATTTATATACCTTCTACACTGGTAGTATTGATAACGATACTGAGTGAGGTCAACTCAGAGTTAAAATACTACCCAAATCGGCGATGGCTGTAATTTTAGTAGAAAAAGAGTTTATCGGAGATCCAACTTTCGATAAACTTAAGTTATGGGTAATACCTGTGACCATAAACGCTAAAGAAAGAAATCATACATTTAACTTACTTCTAGATACGGGAGCGCAGCAAACTGTAATCATCCCTGCGGTAAAAAAAATTATGGGTCTAGAAGTAGATTCAGAGTCTGTAAAAGCAAGTGGTGTAACGGGTAAAGCTGAATACTCCACGGCAACAGTTAACCTAGAAATAGGTGCAATACAGTTCCTCAATCTAAATATTTTAGTAGGTAGTTTACCGGGTATGTTTAGCAAGTATCAAATTGCTGGTATATTAGGAGCAGACGTACTTCAGTTGATTGTCCTGAAGATTGACTATCCAAAAAAGCACCTGAAGATCAAACGTGCTTTTGTCTACTCTTAAGTTTTAGGATTGCCCAATGTCTGCAACTTCTGAACCGGAAAAAAAACTCAAGTTAGTATCTTTGCAACCAAAGGTCGTTTTTATTGGAAAAAGTGAACAAGTAGAATCCACAGATTCTGTAGAGGAAGAAGTTATTCTAGCCCCGTTTATGTTAGATAGCGAACAAGTAATAGAAAACTTGAGCGAACTTGTTGATAAAGTTTATGAAGAGTTTTCACAAGCTTGTGAAAAGCATAATTTAACATGGGAAGCAGAACTTGAACTGGGCATGGAATTTGGTGTAAAGTTTACAGCTAAACTTAAAATAGTTCCTAAATAAACTGTTTCTGGTTCAGATACAGCCAGTTCTTGCTGTTGACCTAGCTGACAACTTCGAGAAAGAAGCAATTGTAGAGGAAGAAATTCGACCTCATTCTGTTGGTCGGATTCATTTTCAGGCCACTTCTTGGCCCGCACGGTGCAAGCAAGAAGTAATTCTTGTTCCCGGTCAAACCGTTCGTGTGGTTGGTATCGACAATATTACTCAGTTAGTCGAACCACTGGAATGATCGTAAAATGTTGTTAATTTCCTCTAGGGGGCAATTCCTTAATTGCCCCTACTTTTGTGTTGATATCAATTCCGGCTGTACCGGAATAATTTAACCGCAGAGAACGCAGAGAACACAGAGAAAGAGAAGAGAGAGATGAATACAGGACGATACTAACGGATTTGATTTTACTTGCTGGCTAATTCCGGGCAGTAATGATTGCCTGCAAGGGTGGTGATAATATCGGCATCGGCGAGAAAACTCTCTTTAGCCGTGGGATTTTCGATACTACCAGCTTGCCCGATCGCCCTTAATTTAAATTCCGGCAGAGAAACTCCCGCTTTGGCTTGGGCGCATATGCTTTTCGCGGCCGCAATTTTTTGACTGGGATTGCTTTGGATTCCTTGCAGTAAAGCACCGGTTGCGTCGGGAGAGTAGTTTTTGGCTAACCGTTTGTAGTCTTCGATAAATTTCCCGTCGTCTCCTGTTAGCTTGACTCCCGAGTCTTGGGGCGCGCACAACTCATTTAAGCTAATCACTTTTCCGGCTGAGTTGACTAGAAAGCATCCTTCGCGTTCTTGGGCGATCGCACTTTTGGGTACAATTTGTATAATAACGGCGGACATCACAGCAGTTAAACGCCAGTAATTTAGCATAGCATTGACCTTATCTAGTTGGGATTTTTAACCGCTTAAGGACTAAAGTCCTTACTACGAACCTATCTTGATGTTTGTAGTGAGGACTTCAGTCCTCTGAAAGTCAGGACTAAAGTCCTTACTACGAACCTAATTGTCGATATCAAACGAGCATTTCGTTATTTATGGAAGATTTGATTAACAGCAAACATCCCCCTTCTGTAACTGGTGAATGCGTGGAACCGGGAACCGATCGAATATAATCGCCTTGATAGCAAACTTCCCCTTCTACAGTTAAGTCTCCTTCTAATACAAATACCTCCTCCGAGTCCGCGTGTCGGTGCAGGGGAAAAGTTACTCCCGGTTCCAGCCTCATCAAACAAGTAATTTGGCGCTTTTTTTTGTCAATGTAAAGCTTGCCGATCGAGATTCCTGGAACTGAGTAAGGTCTCCATTTGACATCGCGCGATCGCACAATTAAAGATGGCGGATTGTTCTCTGTGGGCGACGCCACAATTGGCAATTCCGCTATGCGCTGCAACAGGCGGTTTTTGAGGTCGGGGGCGACGGGAACGGCAGGGGCTGTATAGGCGATCGCAGAAATTGCTGTTTCAAAGGCCGCTAATTCGCTTTGAAGTTCTGGGGATGCTTGCAATTTCTCGGCAAGTGCGCTGCGTTCTGACTCATCGAGGGTATCGAGAGCTTGAAGCGCTGCAAGCATATTAAACTCCTCGTCTGGCATCATTTCCATCTGTTCTCCGGCCTTATCAATTTTAGACTTTAGATTTTAGATTTTAGATTTGTTTTTGCCATTGCACTAAAGATGGAAGATTGGAGATGCCATAGGTTTAGATCGATATTAAACAATTTAAATTTTGTTTTTTTGACAATCTAAAACTCTTCGCTCAAAGTTTGGCGCAACTTAGAAATTCCCAACCGAATTCTAGTTTTAACTGTACCTGTCGGGATACCGAGTTTAGTGCCGATTGCCGCACAAGTCAATCCTTCGTAATAGGCTAGTTCGATCGCTATTCGCTGTTCTGGTGGCAGTTTTTCTAGGGCTGCGCTGACTTGGGCGCTGCGTTCTTCAAGTATTGCATCTTCCATCGGTTCTGCAATCCGCGCAGACGGAATTTTAGCATCTTCCAGACAAGCATCTGCCGCGCGGACTGTTCGCTGCAACACTCGGAGGCGATCGAGGGAACGACTGCGGGTAAGCATAAATAACCAAGTATCCGCACGAGAGCGACTGGGATCGTAAGTTGCTGCTTTTTGCCAAATTTGGGAAAAAACATCGAGCACAACTTCCTCAGCTTCTTCTACCGAACCCAGAATTTTGTAAGCGAGACCGAAACTTGCACGACCGTAGCGATCGTACAGTTTAGCTAATGCTGCTTGGTCTTTCTGGGCAATCTGCACTAACAGCAGCGATTCATCACTTAACTTTTCCCCTGTCATCTCAGTGTACCTGAAAAATTTTGTTTTGAGCGTACAGATCCAAAATTAAATATTCGGCGTATATCACTATAGAACATAACTGTAAGTCAATTGGGGATGCAAGCATAAGTATGCCTTTGCGGGCTAATTCTGTGATGCTTTGAATTGTAATCTATCCGATTTATATTGCAGTTTATCACTTCTGCATAGTTTTTCATACCTAATCTTGCTGTACAGATCCAAAATAGCCAAAACTTCGTATACCAATTACGAGAAGGCTCAGCAACCTCCCAAAAGCCCGACAGGTTAACAAGTTGAACCTGTTGCGACCAAAGTAAAACCCGCGAAGGTGGGTTATTTGCGATTAATTTTTGTAAAAATCTCAGTAAAAGATAGGTGCTAACTGTGAAACTCACCAAGAAAATTCGCCGAATCATATTAGCGATTGAAGCAGCTTTAATTGTTGTATTAACTCCTGGGATAATTGCCGCTTCCGACCACGATGACGGCGAAGTCGATATCAAAGGTCGCGCTGTCAATTTAACCGACTTATACGTCTATCGCGAAAAAGATCAAAACTCCGGCGCTGCGGACGGGGATTTAGTCTTTACAATGAATTCAAATCCTCGGTCTGTAGCCCGCTATCAATATTATTTCAGCACCACAGCCCTTTACCAATTTCACATCACGCAGGTAGGTGATGTAAATTCTACACCGACTGGACGCGCCGATATTATCTTGCGGTTTGCCTTCAGTCCGCCTAACAATAAAGGTATGCAAGCGGTAGCGATCACTGTTGTGCGCGGCGGATCCCAAACCACTACTAAGACAACGGTTAATGGCGGTTTAATTGCCACAACTCCGCTGAATTCTAATGCTGTTTTGAATACAGTACCTGTGGGCGGTTCTAACTTAACTGTATTTGCAGGTTTGCGGGAAGATCCGTTTTTCTTTGATGTGGAACAATTTTTTAGAGTCCGGGCTGGGGCTTTGGGAACGGGCCCTAAAGTAGGTTTCAAGCCAGCCAGTCAAGCGCTCGACTTTGCTAAAGGCTACAACGTCAATACCATTGCGGTGCGCGTTCCGAAGGCATTTCTGCAAGCAGGAACAGGCGCGAATACTTTTGATGTTTGGTCAACTATTTCTGTGAGGGATGGAGCTGGCGGTTTCAAACAATTCGAGCGTTTGGCGAGACCGGGAATTAATGAGGCGTTGATAGTTACTCCCCAGTTTCTGGAAGCGTTTAATACTATTTCTCCGAGATTGGATTTGAGTGCTGCTGCTGCTCCGGTGCGACAGGAAGCTGTTGCTACTCTGAATGCTGTGGATCTTTTGGACGGTAAGGATAATGTGGATGCAAATGCGATCGCCAAAGCTTTCTTACCGGATGTCCTGCGGATCGATACCACAAGGCCCAGCGGCTACGGTAGTGCGGCAAATGCTCAAGGAAGTTTGATCGGAGGTCGTTTGCTTTTGGACGATGTTGTTGATATCACTTTGGGAGCTTTGGTGGGTTCTCCGGCTAGCGATAACGTTTCTTATAACGGAGCTCCTGGAAATCCGGCTCAGGGACACAAACCGTTAGAACCGAATTTTCCTTATTTGGCTTTGCCGAATTAGTTAATAGTCATAGGTATGTAGTTGCGCTTGGGCGCTCTTTCCTAATATTTATCAAGAGCGCTGAAGTTATTTGTAGGGTGCGTCGCTATCGATAATACTGAAAAAAAAGCAACAATGTCAGAGCGACGCACCTTCTACAATCACCGAGGAAACGGGAGCATCTCTTTTTTGCAAATATATTCGTAGGGGCGAAGCATTTCGGCGGTAAATCTCAGATTATGGTTCATAAATTATGTGCCGAAATGCTTCCTTCGCCCTTGCCACAATTAGATGCACCCGAGAAAAATAACCTAACAATAGGTACGTTGTTGCGCTGTCTTCGCTCTTTCCTAATATTTATAAAGAGCGCTGAAGCGCAACAACGTACCTTGGCTCAAGCATGAGCCGACCTTATCAAATAAAATCGTAGTTTTTCGTGCTAAATCCAATAATGACGCACCTTACAATATAATGACAGCGAATAAATCACAAAAACCTAAATCCGATCTTTTCTGGTGGTTGATTCTCATCGGACTGCCGATAGTGGGAATTGTCGCAGTTAATTTGCTGCCCAATCTGCGTGAAATCTCAGGAAAAATTGCTAATAAAAGTACGGCAAATCTCGATGCTAATTACCGCTATCAGTTTTCGGAAACTTTGAGGAACAATCCGAATCAAAAGGAAGCTATTCAGCAGGAAATTGCTTTTTACCAGCAGCGATTGGCTGTTGATTCAAAAAGCGGTTTGAATCGGGCTGCTTTGGCGAGTGCTTATTTGAAAATGGCTCGCGTAACTGGGGAGGGTGGTTGGTTTTTATTAGCCGAACAAGCCGCCCAAAGATCGATCGCCCTTTTGCCTTTTGACAATAAAGGGGCGCTGCTAGTTTTAGCTCGAATTGCCGAGGCCAAACACGATTTTGCTACGGCTTTGCGCTTGGCGAAACAGGTGGGTTTTGACAATGAAGATGCGATCGCCCTTTCCATCACATCTCACTTAGCCACCGGAAAAATCGGTGAGGCAAGTATAGCCACAGAAGCCTTAGTTAATCGGATTCCTAACTTGGGTTCTCTCACATTAAGGGCGTTAGTGAGAGAGTCACAGGGGCGAGACGCGGAGGTTTTGCAGGATTACCGGCAAGCAATGGCTGCGGAGGAACCGGGAGAGATTGCTGGATCGGCGCGAGTTCGATCGCTCTTGGGTCGATTTTACGCCCGCCGGGGGCAGTTTGTGCAGGCGAAAGCGCTATTTTTGGAAACGTTGCGGTTGGTTCCGCGATACCCGCTAGCGCTGATTTATTTGGCGGATTTGGAGGTGCGCCAGGGAAATTATCGGGAAGCAGAGGCTATTTACAGCAAGGTTTCTGCCTATTCTGGCGGGGCTGCGACGGTGTTCGATCGCCTGGTGGATCGCGGTATGGCGAGGCTGAAGCAGTTACAGGGAGATGCGAGATCCTCGGCGAAACTGCGCGACAAAGCAGAAGCTGGGCTGCGACAGGAACAGGTTTCTGGCGGTTTCGGGCACCGCAGGGATTTGGCGAGTTTGCTGCTAGAAAAAGGTCGATCGCAGGATGTCGCCGAAGCGCTGCTGTTAATGCAGGAAGAGGTGAAAATTCGCAGGGATGCGGTGACTCTGGATATCTACGCCTGGGCGCTTTCTAGTGCTGGCGAATGGCAAAAAGCCGATCGAGTGATGGCCGACATTGTGCGATCGGGAATTCGCGATTCCGGGATGTTTTATCGGGCTGGTGCGATCGCTCGAACATTAGGAAAAGATGCGGAATCTCGCGCTTATTTTCAGAAAGCCAAGGAAATAGATCCGAGTTTTGATAGTCGATCTCGTCAAGCATTGGGTTTGGGAAGTTATGAATTTTAAAATTAACCACAAACACATCAAATCGAAACCAACCATGCACAAAAACTGGCAAAAAATGCGAAAATATGTAATTCTTTTTTCGCTCGCGCTTTTACTATTTTGTACAAACTCAACCCAACCAGCTTACTCCCACTGGTCAGACTTATCAGTCGCCGAAATCATCGTCAACGACTTGCAAACCGAAATAACATTAACCTTTCCCACCGGCTTAACAAAATTCGCCGACGACAATCGAGACGGACAGTTACAACTAGCAGAAGTCAGGAATCACAAAACAGAACTAGAAAAGTTTTTTAGTCAAGAAATTAGCATCACCAACAGCAAAAATCCAGGATTAGTTACAGTAAAACCCCTAGAAATAGCTAAGAGTGCCAGCTCGATCCAGCAGCCCAATACCCATAGCACCTTAATCTTAAACTACACCTGGCCAGAATCTAGCGTAACTTCAAAAAACAACAAAATGCGGATTAAATACAATTTATTTTTGCCCGGAGTTCCGACAGCTAGCTGTCAAGCTACAATTGTCGAAGCTGGTGCTATCAAAAGCATTGTATTTACGCCACAAAACCGAGAAGTTTTGTTAGCTGGAAAAGAATCAATCTGGGAGTCAGGTTGGAGTTTAGTGCTAGCAGTATTCGGAGCATTTGCTTGGGGATGCGTGCACGCGATGTCCCCCGGACATGGGAAAACAATAGTCGGCGCTTATTTAGTGGGTTCGCGGGCTACTCCAGCACACGCTGTATTTCTAGCAGCAACAACTACAATTACTCACACTGCGGGCGTGTTTGCTGTCGGCGCAATTACGCTTTTGGCTTCTAACGTAATTGATCCAGAAAAATTAGATCCTTGGCTGAGTTTAATCTCAGGCTTATTAGTAGCAATCATCGGCATCAAACTACTTTTAGAAAGAATCAAAACCAGGTTCGTAGTGAGGACTTTAGTCCGCAAAACCAGGTTCGTAGTGAGGACTTTAGTCCGCAAAACCAGGTTCGTAGTGAGGACTTTAGTCCGCAAAAACCCAAGGACTAAAGTCCTTACTACGAACCTTGAGGAACCAGTAAATCTTTTGAGTAGGGGAACTTGGGAAAGAGAATTTAAACCTGTCAAACCACCTATATCTCAGCACTACCACCATCATGGAGACGGCCGCCTTCATTCACATTTGCCACCAGGATCTGACGGTTCTCCGATTACTTGGAAAAGCTTGTTAGTGTTGGGCATTTCCGGGGGATTGTTGCCTTGTCCTTCCGCATTGGTGATGCTGTTGAGCGCGTCGGCTTTGGGCAATGTTGGTCTGGGGATGACGCTCGTGGTAGCCTTTAGTTTGGGATTGGCTGTGGTGCTGAGTGCGATCGGCTTAATCTTAGTTTATGCCAAACGGAATTTTGATAGACTGCCGAAACAGATTGCAGCAGTCAAATTTATGCCTGCAATTAGCGCGGTGGTGGTAATGTTTTTGGGGCTGGGCATTACCGGAGAGGCTATTTTAAAAATATTGGCTGCGAATCAGTGGGTAATTGGCAATGGATAAGACAATTTAAGATGCTATGGTGCGTCAGCTTTGATGATTTTGTGAATCAAAAATCTTTGTACTGAGGCATCTGATAAAGTAATACCAGTTTTTCTCAAAACATGAGGTATGACTGACAGCTTATATAACCACTAAACTATCAACTAAGAGGGCCCAAGCCCAACAACGTACCTCATATTTCTGAGAACCGCTGTACCAGTTTTTCAAAGTAATGCTACAAAATAAGTTTTTTTGTTTGAGTGTTTTTGTAGGAGTGCGTCGCTATGAGATTGTCGATATTTTTTTAGGGATTTTTCTTTCTTCGACGCACCCTACGGCTGTTTTACCAGGAATTGCTGGTAACGAGTAGATTTATTCAATTGGCGGGAAATCCCCACCTATTGAACATCAGCTCGCGGTATGTTTATTTATAATTGCGGCTAAATCTGGTATGCCGTTTTCGACGTAAGTCTTAGCGGAGGGGCGGAGTTTGCCATAGGCGCCTTTGACAACTGCTCTGGTGCTGTTTTCGGCTTTTTTGTCACTGATTTGGAGCAATTGATCTGCTACTTGAGCTTTTCTTTCAGTTAGATATGCGACTGGGTTGCCATTGTTTACGGCTTCAGTCCACATTGGATCGAGTGCGATCGAGATTTCGGGCAAAAGTTGATCGACGACTTGGGCGCAATAGTCAGCCCGTATCCCCTTAACGGTAGAGTAGGCAGCTTTCAGAGCAAGGCCGCCCAATCCCGGTGCCGCTGCAACTTGTTTGTCTATCAACTTTACACAGTCATCAACAATAGTGTCTCTCTTGTTTTCATTCAAAAGAATATCGCTAAGTCCCATTTTCACTTTCCTTGATTTAACAGTCTATGTGGTTATCAGCTTTGAGCTTCATCTGGCGATTATATATCAATACGCTTCAGATCGGATAGTCCCGGAAGCAAAACTCTGTACAACACAGATAGTGCAATTGCTTTCTGGTTGTGCGATCGCAAAAAAAATTAACCCAAGCGCGATCGTAGATCTATTTTGATGCTTTACTCGGGATTACAGATTTTTTTGGGGTTTGAAGGTTTTTACTGCACAACTTGATGTTGAGATTTGTTGAGTATTTTATGGCAATTAATATCGGAGCTGCTACTCATTATTCATTTAGGGTTTGTAGCAAGCACTTCCGTTATTGTTGGCAGGTCTTAATGAGGACTGAAGTTCTTACTACAAAGCGATCAGTTGTGAAGAGTCAAATAGAAAAGAGAACAGCTTGAAAAAAAAACTTTAGACAGGCTCTGCCTTGCGATAAATCCCACTTGCACGTACTATTTGGCACGGATCGTTAGGATTTGACGTTTGACTTGAAGCTCGCAGGTACTTTAACCAAGGGAAGTTTCTGGATTTGTGTCGGACGATCGCTCGATCGCAATACGAAATTTACTGGTAATTTCGCGGAAGTGCCGACTCCAGCAAAGATGTGAACTAATAAGGTTAAGCTCGCTGCTAAAAACAGTTTTTCACACATGGCATTGTCTCCCATACATATGCCCTAGGGCATAACTTCTGTTACACCTACAACATACAAAACATCGTCTACCGCAGGTGCGATCGCGCCAACGCTAGTTTAGTGATAGATATCACGATCGAGGAGAGGGGGAGAGGGGGAGAGAGGGAGAGAGGGGGAGAGGCGAAATATTGCCTGCGATTTCTTCGTTATTGGTTTTTGTTTCTTTTCTCTGACTTCGGGAGCCTCTGTGTTTTGCATTTTATAGTGCTGTCCCCGAAGAGCGAAGTGTATATCGCGAGCGAGGAAGGGACTCAAAGAAAAAATATATTTTTGCAAAAATTGAGATGCTCCTCAGAATTCCACCCTTAAATCCTGTCAATCCGTTACATCCGGTACAAAATTCTTTGCCGAAATTCGTTCCAAATCGGGAATTGTCCTTCAGAAAGAAGCCGTTGAGTGTCTCGCAAAGGTAGAATTAGCGCGTAGAAGTTATTTGACACAGCGGAGGTACCGACAAGATGCTTGCATACATTCTGGCGTTGGCGGTCGGTCTGGGCAGCTTTAGTATTTACATGGCGGCCTTCTTTTTTCCAGAGGTTCACCGGAAAAGTGATTTTACCTGGAGCGGGGTAGGACTTTTTTATGCGTTAATTTTATGGACTTGTGCGGGGCGAATTACTGGTGCTCTCCTGCTTGGTCAAATGGCGGGTGTGGCTCTGCTGGGCTGGTTTGCCTGGGAAACTCTGACTTTGCGCCGCCAGGTGGCGCCGGTGGCCCAGCAAACGCCGATTCCTCAGGCGGGGAATTTGGCTGGGGCGATGGGCGGGCCTTTATCCGGTTTGTTTGGTAAGAAACCTGAACCCGCAGCCAAAAAACCGAAGTTTGTTCGATCGCCCAAACCAAAAGCTGATGCTGTTCCAGCACCTGCGAATCAGGGCCAGGCAAAGGTAGAAGCACAACCGGCGACTGGGCAAATCGCTGAGATTATTCCCGAAAGCATTCCCGAAAGCATTCCCGAAAGTGCGATCGGCCCTGACTTAAAAACTCCCGACTCAAAAGCACCCGCAATTACAGAAATACCGGTGTTTTCGGTTGACAATGCTCCTGCTGAGACTTCACCAGCCCCAGCAGAATTAGCCAGCAACTTCACTCCTTTGCCTTCACCTCTAGAATTTTCAGAAATTGCGGCTGCACCAACGGTAGAGCCAGCAGAGGCTCAGCCAGAAGCCAAAAAGCAGGCTGATGATGATGACGATGATGATGATTTTGACCAGATGTGGAGATCGAGGGCTAAAGAGTCCCAGTCTGATGCTACAACGGCGGCCCCAACGGCGACAGCAACCGCAACCGCAGCCCCAACGGCAAACCCAACTCCTGCCAAAACAGCTAAAAAATCAGGCGGTTTCGGAAGTCTGTTCGGGAATCTCAAAAATAGTCTCGGCGGTATGTTGGGACGGGGTGCGGCTAAAAACAAGCCTGATGCAAATACTCCGGTGACAAAGCCGAAAGTGGCACCTGAGTCGATCGCACCTGAATCTCCTGAATCTAAGGTAACGACAATTCCTGCACCGGATATCGACCAGATTCTCGAATCAGAATTAGCCGAAGCTGCTGCCGAAGTGGCATCCGAAACCAGCGAAGCAGTGGCGTTTCCCACCGATGTGGAAGCAATGGCCGAGTTGATAGCAACAGAAACTGCGGCGAATTCTGCCAAAATAGGGGAAAGTTCGATTTTAGACGACGGATCGCCGGCACAAAGCCAAACAGATCCGTTGGCTCAAGAAACACCTGCGGATGCGGTTGGTGAACCCAAAGCAGCAGCAGGCGTAACGGAAGCAGAAGCCCCTGCTGTATCTCTAGAAATGACTGTGGTGGAAATCGTTTCATCACCGCCTGTAGAGATAGAAGTACCCGGAGAACCAGGGTTGAGCGTTCAGGTAGAAACGGTTTCAGTATCAACAATCTCGATCGAATCCACAGAAGAAAAACCCTCGTCTGACGGAGCGCAACCGGATTTAGTTGAACAGGCCAAACCAGCCACTGAATCGAAGTCTGAGAATGTATCCGGCGAAGATAGGCCGTCATCTTGAGACAAAAAGCAAAAGGTAGAAACCAGAATTGTTTTAATTCTGTCTTCTACCTTCTTCTGTCTTCCTTCTTCCTTTTAGGACTTAGGTGCGGGTGGCGACAAATGTGGTTTTCCCTCAAAACCAATTCGTTGTCACCCCTAGAGCCAATAAAAAAACCATTTATTTGGTCAAATTTTGTAAGCTATAAATCCTAGATTTTAAATTTTTCCTTGTTCCTTATTCCTTTTAAATTTTTCGTTGTTCCTGTTTGCTTCGGTCAACCGTCAACTATCAACTATCAACCGTCAACCATCAACCGTCAACCGTCAACCGCCCCTACCAACTGTCAACCGTCAACCGTCAACTGTTTTTACATTCTAAATTAATATTATGAAAGCAATTATGGTCGTGGGAACAACATCTCACGCAGGAAAATCTTTACTGGTTGCAGCATTGTGTCGAATCTTTTCTCGGCGAGGCTGGCGGGTAACTCCGTTTAAAGGTCAGAATATGGCACTGAATTCCTATGTCACAGCCGCCGGCGGAGAGATTGGCTATGCTCAAGCAGTGCAAGCTTGGGCTGCGGGCATCGCACCTTGGGTAGAAATGAATCCGATTTTGCTCAAGCCGCAAGGAGATATGACTTCTCAATTGATTGTCAAGGGCAGGGCGATCGCAAATGTGCGAGCATCTCAATATTACGAGCAGTATTTCGATCTCGGCTGGCAAGTGATTCGGGAATCTTTAGAATTTCTCGGTCAAGAATTTGACATGATTGTGTGCGAAGGAGCAGGAAGTCCAGCAGAAATCAATCTCAAACACCGCGATTTAACTAATATGCGGGTAGCAAAACATCTGAATGCTCGGACTTTGCTAGTAGTTGATATCGATCGCGGTGGCGCTTTTGCTCACATTATCGGTACTTTGGAATTGCTCGATCCTGACGAACGCGCTTTAATTAAAGGATTCATTATTAATAAGTTCCGAGGCCAAAAATCGATTTTAGATCCGGGCTTGACTTGGCTGGAAGAAAGGACGGGAATCCCCGTAGTTGGGGTGATTCCTTGGATAGATGAAGTGTTTCCCTCGGAAGATTCCCTCGATTTACTCGATCGGCGTTCTCCCAATTCTCAAACCGACTTGAATATTTCTGTCATCCGGCTGCCCCGAATTTCCAATTTTACCGACTTTGACCCCCTGGAATCGGAAACCACTGTCACTGTCAAATATATCAGCCCCAAAGACCCGTTAGGCCATCCAGACGCCGTGATTTTACCAGGATCTAAAACTACAATTTCAGATTTGCAGGTGCTGCGCCAAACAGGCATGGCAGAAGCGATTAAAAATTACTTAGTAGCTGGCGGTACAGTGATGGGAGTGTGTGGTGGCTTTCAGATGCTGGGAGAAAGTATTACTGATAGAGAAGGCCTTGAGGGAGAAAAGGGAGAGTTCAAAGGATTGGGGTTATTGCCTTTGAAAACTGCGATCGCACCAAACAAAATTGCCCGCCAGCGGATCGTAACATCTAACTATCCTCAACCGGGTTTACCAGTTTCCGGTTACGAAATTCATCAAGGAAGAACCCAGATGATAGAGTCAGATTTGACTCAACCGTTATTTGACGATCCAACTTTAGGAATTGTCAACACTTCTCAATCAGTTTGGGGGACGTACCTGCACGGCATATTTGACAATGGAGCTTGGCGGCGGGCTTGGTTAAATCACTTGCGCCAACAGCGGGGACTCCGTGCATTGCCCACAGGTATTCCGAATTACCGAGAACATAGAGAAACTCTATTAGAAACTCTAGCAGATACAGTGGAAAAGCATTTGGATATCAAGCATATTTTAGGTTAGTTGACAGTTGACAGTTGACAGTTGACAGTTGACAGTTGACAGTTGTTTGTTAGAGCGGAGGTTATAAATTGAATGACATTTTTTTTAACCAGAAAGTCGTAGGGTGCGTATCCATGAAAAAGCTTGATAATTCCCATAAAAAGTCGTAGGGTGCGTCGCGATGAAAAAAACCTAACTAAGTACCAAAAATCTCAGAGCGACGCACCTGTTCTTGATAGTTCGTGTGAATAAAACTCAATTTTTTGGGGAGCTAAACTTGGTAAAAATGGTGTTATATCAAAAGGGAAAATTAAATGATAAAGATTGTTTTTTTGCCAGATAATGTGACAGTCGAAGCAGAAGCGGGAGAGCTTTTGCTAGATGTAGCCAAACGTGCAGGGGTTTCTATTCCTACTGGTTGTATGATGGGTTCTTGTCATGCTTGTGAAGTAGAAATTGATGACGGGGAGGCGATTTGTGCTTGTATTTCCGGCATACCTTCGGGGAAAAAGCAAGTTACAATTAATGTGTATGTCGATCCGACTTGGTAATCGATATATTTTTTAATGGCATCTTTGTATGAGCGATCGACAATTTAAGCCCTGTCCCATCTGTTCCATCCTATCGCCATATTGGGATCGACATCCCCGTCTAGTATGTTCGACTTGCCGTAGCAAAGCCTGTGACAGTCAAGGGCGCAAGGTACAATTTTTTAACAACTCCATGGATGGAGGTGTTGAGGCTGTCGTAGTGGATACTCAAGAAGAGTATCCCAGCCAGCTTTGCTATATTGAAGGGGTCAAGTGTTGGGCCGAGGAAGGGAGATATGGCGGTATTGCGATCGAGGTGTGCGACTGATACGCCGTTGTTTCTGACTGCCTTGTAATTGTCAAGTAGGGTGTGTTACTGTGCAGAAATGCGATCGCAGTTTTAAATATTTCAATCGTCACCCACAGATTCGTTCGTAGTGCGGACTTAAGTCCGCATTTCTGAGGACTAAAGTCCTCACTACAAACTAATCTTATCGGTTCGTAGTGCGGACTTAAGTCCGCATTTCTGAGGACTAAAGTCCTCACTACAAACTAATCTTATCGGTTCGTAGTGCGGACTTAAGTCCGCATTTCTGAGGACTAAAGTCCTCACTACAAACTAAT